>JBCBKZ010000344.1:0-5968 GCA_038520955.1 Bacteroidota bacterium
GAACGTTTGTGTACTTGGGCAAGGACTATGCTACTGATGGAGAAAATGTCTATTTCCGAGGGGAATTAATAGAAAGCGCAGATGGAAAAACCTTTAAAGTAATTGATGGTCCAGAATTCTTTTACTTTGGAGTAGATCATAATAACGTCTTCAAGCATGATGAAATATTTGAAGAAGCAGATCCAGCTACCTTTTACTTTGATAGAGATGATAAAAGGACTATCGGTACAGAATATGAACACAAATATATTATTGGTGATAAAAACAAGGAGTGGCTATATGTTCCCCCTGACTCATTCAAAAAAGTAAGAAAAAAATAATAGTGTTCGACTGGAAGGGTATCTAATCCTACAACATCTCGTAAACCATAAGTAGTAACCTCTTAAGGGAGATCTATAAGAGATCTCTGCCGATCTATCCGCCTGTATTGACTTATCTGCTAAAGGGATATATATTCGAAAATTATTATGTCTTAGCCTGAAAAATCGGTGAGAAAAATCTTGCCTGGGGGAATTTTCCGTGTTTAAGGTATAAACATTGATTTTTGTGATTTTTTCTTGGGGAATCGCTATTTTCGCCCTTTGAAAATGGAGAGTCCTTCAAGGGAGCTTCCTAATTTATTTATCAAGGCAGTTGAACCCCCTCTTCCTTGAACACTTTTAACACCAAAAAAATATTTTATGAGTAGATATACGGAGTATCTTAAAGAAATTGAAGAAAGAAAAGGCCAGAATCTTCATCCTAAACCGATTGACGGTGCGGAATTGCTGAGTGAAGTGATTGCGCAAATTAAGGATGTTAAGAACGAACATAGAGCTGATTCTCTCAATTTCTTCATCTATAACGTCCTTCCTGGAACCACAAGTGCTGCTGGTGTTAAAGCTGAGTTTCTAAAAGAAATTATTCTTGGTCAAAGTAAGGTGGAAGAAATTACCCCTGAATTTGCCTTCGAACAACTATCTCACATGAAGGGGGGACCTTCTATCCAGGTATTATTGGATCTGGCATTGGGTGAGGATACATCCACTGCAGAAGAAGCTGCCAAAGTATTAAAGATGCAGGTGTTTCTGTATGAAGCAGACATGGAACGTCTGGAAGAAGCCTATAAAAAGGGGAGTACCATAGCCAAGGGCATCATTGAAAGTTACGCCCAGGCAGAGTTCTTCACCAAATTGCCAGATGTAGATGAGGAAATACAGGTGGTTACCTATATAGCCGGGGTAGGAGATATTTCTACAGATTTACTTTCTCCCGGAAAAGAAGCACACTCACGCTCAGACCGCGAACTACATGGGCAGTGTATGTTTGAGTTTGATGAAAAGCGACAGAAAGAGTTACTGGCCCTGAAAGAACAACATCCTGATAAGCGAGTGATGTTGATCGCAGAAAAGGGGACCATGGGAGTGGGTTCTTCCAGAATGTCAGGTGTGAATAACGTAGCCCTTTGGATAGGAAAGCAAGCTAGTCCCTATGTGCCTTTCATTAACATCGCTCCTGTAGTAGCGGGAACTAACGGTATTTCTCCCATCTTCCTGACTACAGTAGGCGTAACCGGAGGAATAGGGGTAGACCTGAAAAACTGGGTGAAGCAGCTTGATGCAGATGGAAACCTGGTAGTAGATGAAGAAGGAGAACCTATCCTGAAACAAGCCTACTCGGTAGATACGGGGACTGTGCTGACCATCAATACCAAAACGAAGAAGCTGTACCAGGGAGGAAAAGAGCTGATTGATATTTCTTCTTCTCTTACTCCTCAGAAAATGGAATTCATGAGAGCCGGTGGTTCTTATGCCATTGTATTTGGGAAAAAACTTCAAGCCTTTGCTGCCAAAGTACTGGAAATAGATCTTCCGCCTGTATTTGCTCCGTCCAAGGAGGTTTCTCATAAGGGCCAGGGACTAACAGCTGTGGAAAAGATATTCAACAGGAATGCTGTAGGGACTTCTGGACAAGTTTTACATGCAGGCTCCTATGTTAGGGCTAATGTGAACATCGTAGGCTCTCAGGATACTACCGGACTTATGACTTCTCAGGAACTAGAGATGATGGCCGCCACAGTTATTTCACCCATATTGGATGGTGGATATCAGTCAGGTTGTCATACGGCCTCAGTTTGGGACCTGAAGGCCCAGAAAAATACTCCCAGGTTGATGAAGTTTATGCATGACTTCGGACTGATCACAGGACGTGATCCAAAAGGGGTATATCACTCTATGACGGATGTGATCCATAAGGTATTAAATGACATTACTGTGAATGATTGGGCCATCATTATAGGGGGGGACTCTCATACCAGAATGTCTAAAGGTGTTGCTTTTGGAGCGGATTCAGGGACAGTGGCTCTTGCCCTGGCCACCGGAGAAGCTTCTATGGTAATTCCGGAATCCGTTAAGGTTACCTTCAAGGGAACCTTGAAAGACCACATGGATTTTCGTGATGTAGTACATGCTACTCAGGCCCAGATGTTGAAGCATTTTAAAGGAGAAAATGTCTTCCAGGGAAGAATCATAGAGGTCCATATTGGAACGCTTCTGGCGGATCAGGCCTTTACGTTTACCGACTGGACGGCAGAGATGAAGGCTAAAGCTGCTATCTGTATCTCCCAGCCTGATACGCTTATTGAATCTCTCAATATCGCTAAGGGGAGAATTCAGGTCATGATCGACAAGGGCATGGACAATGAAAAACAAGTCCTGCAAGGCCTGATCGACAAAGCCAATAATAGAATTGAAGAAATCAAATCAGGGGAGAGACCTCCACTAACACCCGATGAGAATGCGAAATATGCAGCAGAGTTTGTGGTAGATTTGGATATCATAGATGAGCCTATGATTGCTGATCCGGATGTTAACAATGAAGATGTTTCCAAGCGCTACACCCATGATACCATTAGAGAGCTGTCCTTCTATGAAGGAGATAAGCATATAGACCTTGGGTTTGTAGGGTCATGTATGGTGCACAAAGGTGATATCAAGATAGTGGCTAAAATGTTGAAGAACCTGGAAGGCGTATATGGGAAAGTAGAATTCAAAGCCCCTCTGGTAGTTACGGCGCCTACCTATAACATCATTGATGAACTGAAGGAAGAAGGAGACTGGGAAATTCTCCAGAAATATTCAGGCTTTGAGTTTAATGATGCTGCTCCTAAGACTCAGGCTCGTACAGAATATGATAACATCCTCTATCTGGAGAGACCGGGTTGTAACCTATGTATGGGGAACCAGGAAAAAGCTGCCAAAGGGGATACGGTAATGGCTACTTCTACCCGCCTGTTCCAGGGACGTGTAGTAGCGGATTCTGACCGTAAGAAAGGGGAATCTCTATTGGCCTCTACGCCTGTGGTCGTCCTTTCTGCCATTTTGGGTAGGACGCCTACTATTGAAGAATATAAGGTAGCCGTTGCAGGAATCAGCTTGACTACCTTCGCTCCGCCCCTTAAGAAAATGGCTACTGCAGCAGGAGCAGGACCTGGACACTTACTTTCTTACTAGAGAAGTAGTCTTTCAGCTAGAATAAATCATATAAAACAGCCTCTCTCAATCTTGAGAGAGGCTGTTTCTTTTTTTGCCTTAGGGATTCCCTATTTTCAATCTTATGGTTTGTAGGTAGGGTTTTTTGCCTTAGTATTGGAGTAAGACCAACGTAACACATGTCATTATGGGAATCAGGTTCATGCTGAAAAATATATGCTTTTTCCTCCTTGGAGGATATTTCTTCATGGGATGCAATAGTAATTCTTCTAACCAGATTTCCTTCCCTCCCCAAAAAGCCCCTAATGATTTGATGTTTAGGCAGAGAGCCTATCCTACAGGAGAAATAGATCCGGGAGCACTTAAACAGGCCATATCTCATAAGCGGGCTATGATGGCCAGCCAAAAGCGCCCACAATCAGGCATTTGGGAGTTTGTAGGGCCTGAGAACATAGGCGGGAGAATTACCGATATTGAAATCCCGGTAGATCAATCCTCGGTTTATTATGTAGGAGCTGCCTCAGGAGGCATATTCAAAACTACTAATGCAGGAAGAAGCTGGACGCCCATTTTTGATGAGTATGATTTTCTGTCTATTGGGGATATGGAAATCTCCAAGGCTAATACTGATGTTATATGGGTGGGTACAGGTGAGTCGAATGCCGGAGGAGGCTCACTCGCCTATGATGGAAATGGCATCTACAGAAGCACCAATGCCGGACTGACCTGGACCAATAAAGGTTTGTCGGGAGTGGGCAGTATCTCTAAAGTACTGATTGATCCCAATGATGATAATACCCTCTATGTCAGTGCTATGGGACCTCTTTTTAAGAATGATGCTAATAGAGGGGTGTACAAGAGTACAGATAATGGGGCTAGTTGGGATAAGGTCCTCTTTGTGAGCGACTCTACTGGCTTCATAGATATGGCCATACATCCCACTAATAGCGATACACTTTATGCCGTAGCCTGGGAGCGGATACGCAGGCCCCAGTTCAGAAAATATGGTGGAGAAACCTCTGGCATCTACCAATCAACTAATGGAGGAGCTAGCTGGACAGAGTTAACGGATGGTCTACCCACTCAGGGATTTGAGAAAGGGAGAATCAGTATTGCAATAGCTCCCTCTAACCCCAATGTGCTATATGCCCGCTATGCGAATGCAAATGGGGGCGTACAAGGGGTCTTCCGTACGAGTGATGGTGGGGATAACTGGAATGAAGTGAACTCCTCCCAATTGTTGAAAGTGGGATTTCACTGGTGGTTTAGGGGAATTTATGTGGATCCAGCAGATGAAGATATTATCTACAATGTAGACTTTGTGGTCCAGAAGTCTGTTAATGGAGGAAATAGCTGGTTCACGGCCTTTCCTGATGTGCATGTAGATCAGCATGCATTGGCCTTTAATGCGCAGAAAGACAACGAGATTCTGCTGGGAAATGACGGGGGCGTTTACAGGAGTAATGATGATGGCGCATCTTCCACCAAGTTTACTAACCTCCCCATTACGCAGTTTTATAGAATGTCAGTGGACCCCAGAAATCCTTTGAGGGTATATGGTGGCTCTCAAGACAATAGTACCATGAGAACCAGGACCGGACGACTAGATGATTGGGAAATCATCTTTGGGGGAGATGGATTTCAACCTTTGTTAGACCCTAATAACTCCAGTATCATTTATGCCCTGGCCCAAAGAGGGGCATTTTATAAATCCATTAATGATGGCGCCAGCTTTATGGATGCCACAGATGGGATAGCGGGATCTGATAGGAATAACTGGGATACCCCAGTCATTTTTGACCCACAGGATTCCAGGACCTTGTATTATGGAACTAATCGGGTCTGGAAAACGGAAGATGCGACGGATACCTGGTTTGGGGTCAGTCCTGACTTAACCAATGGCTCTGGAGGAGGGAATCTGAGTTATGGGACCATTACCAGCATGGATGTTTCACCCCTAAACTCAGATGTGCTAGTGGTGGGAACAGATGATGCCAATGTTTGGATCACACAAAATGGAGGCTCAAACTGGGCCAAAGTCTCAGATGATCTTCCCACCCTATGGACTACTAAAGTGTTGGCTGACCGAGATGATGAGAATACCTTTTATGTTACTTTTTCTGGCTACAGATATGGTCAGGAAGGTGGACATGTGTATAAAAGTACGAATGCAGGAGATAGCTGGAAAGATATAGGTTCAGGTCTGCCTGACATTCCGGTTAATGACATTGTAAAAGACGCGTTTGGTAAACTACATGTTGCTACGGATGTAGGCGTATTCTCAAGTGATGACGAAGGAGAAAACTGGGCTCCACTTGGGGTTAATATGCCCTCTGTAGTGGTTACAGATCTCCACATTCAGGAAACGGAAGGCTACCTATATGCGGCTACATATGGCCGCTCTGCCTACAAAATCAACATCAATCAAACGGCTACTTCCATTGATGCGGATACCTTCCTAGCAGGATTAGGATAGAGACTTAGTCCTTTCAGGAAGG
>JBCBKZ010000345.1:0-5967 GCA_038520955.1 Bacteroidota bacterium
TTTTACTGATCATGGCCTGTATTAATTATGTGAACCTCTCCACAGCCAAGGCCTCCATTCGGGCTAAGGAGATAGGCGTGAAGAAGACCTTTGGGGTAAGAAGAACTGCTCTTATTAAACAGCACCTGTTGGAATCATTCATCATGATTACTCTATCTACCGTACTTGCCTTTCTTCTTGTAAGAATAGCCCTGCCTGAATTTAATGTGCTTGCAGGAAAAGAGCTGAGCCTCCAGGCTAGTGGGGAGTTAATTGTGGGAGTAGCTCTCATCATCTTATTGACCACTTTAGCTGCGGGTAGCTATCCTGCCATCTTCCTTTCTGGCTTAAAGCCCATTCACATTCTGAAAGGGAAATGGGAAAGTGGCTCCTCTGGAAAAAACAGTAAAGAGACTGTTGCCAGAAAAGGACTTGTCATCTTTCAGTTTATCGTCTCCATTGTCATGATAGTAGGTGTCCTTATTGTGAATAAACAGATAGGATTCATTCAGGAGAAAAACCTAGGCTACGACAAGGAAAACCTCCTCTACTTTAGCCTGGAAGAAAGTGAAGAAGATGATGGCGCTTTTGCCATTCTCAATGAAATAGAAAAAGTCCCTGGTGTCATTTCCGTTAGCAATTTCTCAGATAATCTGTATGGAGACCATGGAAGCATGAGCAGACTGGACTGGAGGGAAGGAGATGATGACCAACAGATACGATTCAGAAACCTGGAAGTGGGCTATAACTTTTTAGAGACAGCAGGAATCATCATGAAAGAGGGGAGAACATTCTCCGCTAACTATGGTAACGATGAGAATAAAATTATCATCAATGAAAAGGCTGCCCAGGTAATGGGATTCTCACATCCCCTGGGAGAGACTGTCAAGTTCTGGGGAGAGGGAAAGGAGATCATAGGAGTAACCAGAGACTTCCACTTTGAGTCCCTACATGAAGATATCCAGCCTTGTATCATAGAACTGGATCCTTCCGGTATGAATGTGATGGTCAGAATGGATAAAGGAGCAGAGCAAGAGGCGGTACAAAACTTATCTAAACTATATCAGAGATTTTATGCTGGCTTACCCTTCGAATACACCTATGCAGAAGAAAGCCAGTACCAGCTATACGTAGCTGAGCACCGCGTATCCATGCTCTCAAAATACTTTGCAGGAATCGGAATTCTCATTTCCTGTCTGGGACTCTTTGGGCTTGCGACTTTCACTGCAGAAAGGAGAAGGAAGGAACTGGGAATCAGAAAAGTACTCGGAGCCAGCGCCCTAAATCTGGTCAAGCTCCTCTCAAAAGATTTCTCAATCATGGTAGGGTTTGGGATCTTCCTGGGCCTGCCTATAGGGTATGTCCTTTCCCAGCTTTGGTTGGAGAATTTCGCCTATAGAATGGAACTCAGCCTATGGTACTTCGTGCTTTCTGCCATTATCACCTTGGTGATCGCATGGATTACAGTAGGTCTGCAAACCTATAAAGCCGCAAGTCTCAACCCGGTTGAGAGTCTGCGAAACGACTGATTTACAAAGAAGAACACCTATTTACTGTTAATCTCCTCTGCTTGTATGAATGAGGGATTCGCATAAGCAACACCAACGTCCGTGGGCTACTTAGTCCCACCCTAATTATGCTAATGCAATTTTTATGAAATACTCAGGTCCACACGCTTCTTCTCAGATTGTATTGAAGCTATTCAAATGGTTCTGTAAACCGGAAATCCATATTGACATAGAGGGAGATTTACTAGAGCTGTTTGAGGAGAGAATGGAGGAGGCTTCTATTCGGAAAGCCAGATGGCTTATGCTGTTAGATGTAATCCTTCTGTTTAGACCTGGGATCATTCGTCCCTTTTTACCTTCATTCATTCAACCAGCTATGTTAAAATTTGACCTACTGATTACTTACCGGAGCTTTCTCCGAAACAAAACCACCTTCCTGATTAACCTGATAGGACTCTCCACAGGTCTTGCCTGTGCATTGATGATTTTCCTCTGGGTACAGGATGAAATGAGCATTGATAAGTTTCACCAAAAGGATGACCAGCTTTATCAGGTGGTTCAAAACATCCCTAATTCTGAGGGAATACTTACCACTGAACATACCCAAGGCTTACTCGCAGAAACCCTGGAAAAAGAACTACCTGAAGTAGAACACGCTGTTTCAGTGGTACCTCCTGCCTGGTTTGAAGGAGACAAAGGCATCATTTCTACAGATGAGACCTATTTAAAAGCTTCTCCTAAATTTATTGGAGGTTCTTACTTCAATGTCTTTAGCTGCGAGATTTTGGAGGGTAGTTCGGAAGCACTTTTCAAAGAGAAACATGCATTGGCTATTTCCGCCAGCCTGGCCCAGCGGCTTTTTGGTCGGACAGACAATCTGGTAGGAGAGCTCATTACATGGGATTACTGGAAGTATTCAGGTACGTATGAAATAGCAGCCGTATTTCTTCCTCCTCCTTCTAATGCCACTGACCAATTCGAACTCTTATTTGATTATGACTTATTCCTGCAGGCTCGTCCATGGACCAGAGGTTGGGGTAACAGCGACCCGCACACCTATATGATCCTGGCAAAAGGAACCGATCTCGAGCAGTTTAACCAGAAGCTTAACCAAATCCTCAAGGCAAATAATCCCGAAACAACCCATCAATTATTGAGCAGGAAATATTCTGATAGCTATTTGTACAACCGCTTTGAAAACGGACAACAGGCCGGAGGAAGAATAGAGTACATTCGTTTATTCTCCCTGATAGCGTTCTTTCTCCTCATCATGGCCTGTATCAACTATGTCAATCTCTCTACCGCTAAAGCTGCTGTCAGGACCAAGGAAATAGGGGTAAAAAAGACTTTTGGGGTTAGAAGATGGGCATTGATTAAGCAACATTTGTTGGAATCATTCATTATGATTTCTCTGTCTACCATTCTTGCTTTTCTCCTGGTAAGATTAGCCCTAGCTGACTTCAATTCTCTTGCCGGCAAGGAGTTAACACTGGAAGTAAGCCCTACCTTAATCCTGGGTTCACTAGCCATAGTGTTACTTACCAGCTTACTGGCAGGAAGCTATCCAGCCATATACCTTTCCGGTTTGAAGCCTGTCAACATTCTGAAAGGGAATTTGTCCTCCGGAATAGGTAATACCCCTACCAAGGAAACCTTTGCCAGAAGAGGCCTGGTTATTTTCCAGTTTGTCATTTCTATTATCCTGATCGTTGGGGTACTCATTGTGAACCAACAAATCGGATTTCTCCAGGAAAAGAACCTGGGATATGATAAACATAACCTACTCCACTTTGGTCTGGCAGAAGATTTTCTGGAAGAAGCAGAAGAGGGCGAAAGATCCCCTACCACCAACACATTTATCCATGAAATAGTCAGTCTTCCCGCTGTCAGATCAGTTGGAAACTTCTGCCATGACCTATATGGAGATAATGGAGGAATGAGCGGAATAGACTGGAAAGAAGGGGATGAGGATGAAAAGATGAGGTTCAGAAATCTGGAAGTAGGATATAATTTTCTGGAAACTACCGGAATCCAACTTAAGGAAGGCAGGTCTTTCTCTACTGACTTTGGGAACGATGAAAGCAGGATTCTTATCAATGAGAAAGCAGCTGAAACCATGGGGTTCCAAAACCCAGTAGGAGAAACGGTAACCTTTTGGGGAGAAGAGCGGGAGATCATAGGAGTAGCCAAAAACTTTCACTTCGAATCTCTTCACGAAAGCATCCACCCTTGTATCATCCAACTATATAGTGATTGTAGCCAACTCATGGTTAAATACAAAGCTGGTACTGAGCAGGAAGTAATCGCAGGACTCGCAGAAGTCCATCAGGAATTCTTCCCGGGCCTTCCATTTGAGTATGAATTCACAGATGAAGATGAGTACCGCTTGTATGCTTCTGAGCATCAGGTTTCCAGATTATCCAGATACTTTGCCACCATAGGGATCATCATCTCCTGTCTGGGACTTTTTGGCCTGGCCACCTTCACTGCAGAACGCAGGAAAAAGGAGCTTGGAATCCGTAAAATCCTTGGGGCTAGTGCTATGAACCTCGTTAGGTTACTATCTCGTGATTTCTCTCTTATGGTGGGTATTGCCATCATGCTAGGTATTCCTATTGGGTATGTCCTCTCCCAGCTTTGGTTGGAAAACTTCGCCTACAAAATGGAGCTTAGTCTATGGTACTTTGTGCTTTCTGCCCTTATCACCTTGCTAATCGCATGGATTACAGTAGGCCTACAAACCTATAAGGCTGCAAATCTTAATCCGGTGGATAGCTTGAGAAATGAATAAGCCCTGATATAAGATAGTTCATTCCAGTAAAAACTGGTCATTCAGATAACGTTAATATGAAAGTCCCATAGAGCTTCTTTGGGGCTTTCATCTATAATATCCCGCTGTTAGTGGATAAGGCGTAATTTTCTCTCCTTACAACGGAACCTTTCCATTTAAAAAGTGTAACTTCATTATCTGAAGAATAGCATATCTATAGGTGCTTATTCGTCGTATCAAGAAGAACTAACTATCAACTTAATATTTTTATAAGTTCTACACCATGAATAAACAAAGAGTTGTTTCTACAGCTTTGATGGTATTTTTTGGTTTCCTGGTCTTACTATTCATCAGTTCAGGGGCTTTCATCACCATTGAAGCAGGTCAAAAAGGAGTATTGTTCAAGAAGTTTGGCGGAGGTCTTGACATAGAGAATGTGTATACGCAGGGATTTCATGTGATAGCACCCTGGAACAAAATGTACATATATGACGTTCGTGAGCAGATTAAAGAAGAAAGTATGAGTGTTCTTTCTTCAGACGGATTGGATATTAAGATTGATGTATCTGTACGTTTTAGACCGGTGCAAAGTAAAATAGGATTTCTGCATGATGAAATCGGTAAAATGTACCGCGAGACCATCGTTGCTGACCTTACACGTGCTACCGTGAGAAGGATCATTGGTAGATATACACCAGAAGAAATTTACCGTAATAAGCGCGAAGAAATTGAGACTCGTCTACAAGAGGAGTTGACCATTTCTCTGGAAGATAAATACATCGTACTTGAATCAGCTTTGTTACGTGAAATCAAGTTACCTGAGCAGATAGAAAATGCCATTCAGGATAAGTTGAAAGCGAAAGAGGAAGCTGCTAAAATCGACTTCCAGATTGAAAGACAGAAAAAGGAATCTGAGAGGATCCGTATTGAGGCACTGGCAAAAGCAGAAGCTAACCGTATCCTGAGTGCCAGTTTGACAGATAAAATTCTACAGGAAAAGGGAATTTTAGCTACCCAGGAGCTAGCAAAATCCCCAAATACAAAAGTCGTAGTGGTGGGCGGAAAAGATGGCCTTCCATTGATTTTGAATCAATAAAGACATTGACATACAGCCACTTAGATAAGTGGCTGTATTTTTTTACCATTTCACTAAACATTGTTTAGTAAAAACTCGTTGTTTAGTATATGGGAATTACAGAAAGAAAAGAGCGGGAAAAACTGGAAATGCGCCAACTCATCATTAAGGGCGCCATGGACATGTTCCTGGAAGAAGGGTTTGACAAAACTACTATCAGGAAAATCGCTCAAAGGATAGAATATAGTCCCGCCACCATTTATCTCTATTTCAAGAATAAAGATGAACTCTTCTACGCTGTCCATGAAGAGGCCTTCCAGATTTTCAGAAACTACCTCTTTAATGTAGGAAAAGAAATAGCTGACCCTATGGACAGATTGCACAAGATGGGCAAAGCTTATATCAACTTTGCCTATGAGAACCAGGAACTATATGACCTCATGTTTATCCTAAGGGCTCCTATGCAAAGCCTGGTAGAATGCGGTACGGATGAGTGGGATGAAGGCCATAAGGCTTATGACTTACTCAAAGTTACCGTTCAGGAATGCATTGAGAATGGATGTTTCCAACATAAGGACGTGGAACATATCAGCTTTATCATTTTCTCAAGTATGCATGGAATGACTTCTCTGGCA
>JBCBKZ010000346.1:0-5965 GCA_038520955.1 Bacteroidota bacterium
AAAAGTTCCTGGAATATTTTTCCCCTGAAACTCAAAGCTGATATCCCTTACCGAATTATCTGAGAATATCTTAAGATTGATTTTTTGTCCCTTGGAGAGTGAGGCATAAACTTCATCCTGTTCCAGGTTCACGGCAGAAACTCCATCTATCTGAAGAATTAAGGTACCACTACTGATCCCTGCCTCATACGCATCACTTCCGGTCCTTACTGACCCTACTATCCATCCCTGCCCAGAGGGTTTTACATTTAGCAGTCCCAGGGCACTAAGACCAGATGATAGTGATTCTTTCCTGTTTAATTCCAGGCCTACCCATGAGAGGTATTTCTTGTAAGGGAACTTCTCAGTCCCATAGATGTACTTTTGGAAAAAGCCTTCCCAGCTTTCTCCGGTCATATCTTCCAGTGTTTTTTGTATACCATCTTCCGGCACGCCCTTTCCTTCCTCGTAGTAGGTCTGATATAGCTTGACAAACAGGCTATCCAGGTTGAGCTGATCGTCAGATTCTTTTCGAATAACCAGGTCCATTAATAAGCCTATCCTGTTCCCCAGATAGTAATAAGAAATGGCCGTTTTGGGATCTTTGTAGGTACTTGTTTCTAACCAGCTATCATAACTAGACTGAGCTGGAGAAACTCGAGTGGCGGGATAGCTATTTTCTATTTGGGCAATGACATTGGCCATTCTCCCGAGGAAATTCTCCTCATCTATTAAGCCCGCCCTGATCAAGAGAATATCCGCATAGTAGTTGGTCACGCCTTCCGTAAACCAGTGCTGCTCGGTGTAGGGCAGCTCATCATACTTATACTCCCAAAGTGCTTCAGGCTTCAATCTTTTTACGTTCCACACATGCCAAAACTCATGAGCGGATATCCCACAGATGCGTGAGAGGGCTTTTTTAGGGGTTTCTGTTGCCGTGATAGGCAAAGCAAAGGACGCAGAGTTAGTGTGCTCGACCGCGTGCCTGATATTATAAGGAAGCAACCTGTAAATGAAGTGGTATTCTTTAAAAGGAAATCCTCCAAATACCTCAGCAGCTTTATCACAGATACTTTTTATGTTTTGCCTGAGGCTGGTCTCTACATTTTTTCCACCTAGAAATTCCCCCTGAAAGTGCAGATAAAAAGTAGCTCCTCTTAATTCAAATTGGAGGGTTTTAATATCAGGCGCAATGACCGTAGGACTGTCTGCTAACTCATGGTAGGTATTAGCTGTGAACTGCTTTAGCTCAGTATTAAACGATAGAGCGGAGGCTATCTTCCACTTGGGATTGTACTTGGGAACCTTCAGTATGACGGGATCATTGATTTTCTCCTGCACATACATGAAGATGTTGATAGGGTTAAAGTAGACTTCAGATTCACTAAGGTAGCTGGAGCCTGCATCTATATTATTCGCATGACAGAGATAAGAAATTTGAATATCCCCAGGTTCTGCATGAAAAACCCGCCAGGTACTTGGACTGATCTTGGCCCATTTAAGTTTTTTGTTAGTAAGGGAAGTCGCTTGAAAGTCTGAAACGGCACCTGCAAAATCTTGTCTTATGTACCTGCCTGGCCTCCATATAGGCATCTGGAAATCTGTGTAGCTACCTTCTGCGGGAGAGGTTCTGTAAGTGATCTCGTAGGAATGGGTGTATCTCTTACTCCAGCTTAATGTATATGTTCCTGCTTCTGACCTACTCATAAATCCTATTAAGCATATCAGGAGGACAAGATGTAATTTGGGTAACTTCATAAATGCGTTTGCAGCTTCGATTTCCTCTATTCAGAGGCTTTTTCTACCATGAACCTGAACCCCTTTCCATGGACATTAATGATTTTAATCTCAGGGGTTTCCTTAAAGCGCTTTCGAAGCTTACTGATAAATACATCCATACTTCTGGCGTTGAAGTAGTTATCATCTCCCCAAAGCGTGTTGAGTGCTTCTTCTCTGGACAAAAGGTCGTTCTCATGAAGGCAAAGCATTCTTAACAGATCTGCTTCTTTAGGGGATAGCTTTTCAGCTTTCCCACTCCTTTCCAGCGAGTTGAGTCTGTAGTTAAAGTGATAGTCCAAAATATCAAACTCATCCGGGATCTCCACTTTTTGCTGCTCCTTCCCTTTGACCCGCTTAAGAATAGCTTCTATTCTTAATAACAGTTCCTGGGAGTCAAAAGGTTTCGTGATGTAATCATCTGCTCCTATACGGAACCCTTTTACGATATCCTCCTTTAGGGAGCGAGCCGTCAGAAAAATGATGGGAATCTGCTCATTGGTTTTTCGGATCTCCTGAGCCAGGCTAAACCCATCTTTCTTGGGCATCATTACATCCAGAATACAAATTTCGTAGGTGTTTTGATGAAAATGCTTGAGGCCTTCCTCTCCATCTCTGGTCAAGTCTACTTTGTGCCCCTGCATCTGCAGATAATCCTGCAGCACAATCCCAAAATTAGTTTCATCTTCTACGAGCAAAATGTAAGCCATAAATACAGAATTAGTTCACTTACAGGAATGATTGAAGAAGCTTAAAATTGGTACAGTTTTCTCGGAAATCAAATCCACTTTTGAATACACAAATATCTGAATGCCAGCCGGCGTTAATTATTGGTGAGAATCAAAGAGAATTGCTTGCATTTAGAAAAGAATATTGTATTTTTGTCGTCCAATTCATTCAGCATAAGAAGCGTATATAATGGCCAATCATAAATCGGCGAAGAAGCGTATCAGACAATCTGAGACACGCAGACTAAGAAACAGATATAAGAAAGTAACCATGAGAAACATGGTTAGAAAGCTCCGTTCTACTGAAGATAAGAAGGAAGCTGAAGAAATGCTGCCAGGCGTTATTTCTATGATCGACAGAGTGGCCAAGAGCCACATCATTCACAAAAACAATGCAGCTAACCTGAAAGGGAAGCTGACTAAGTACGTGAATAGCTTGTAAGAAGAACTTGAAAGCATAAGATATAAGGAGTGCTCCATTGGAGTACTCCTTTCTTTTTGTATAAATATAAAGGGTAATATTTTCTCTCTTCTCTGAAAATTTTCTGTATATTCTTTTGCCTTCAGAATAAACAGAATACCCTATGTCCTACTACACCCACAGGCCCATCACCTCCTGGGCTGAAGAAGATAAACCACGTGAAAAGCTGCTAAAAAGAGGTATTTCCTCTCTCACGGACGCAGAGCTACTAGGAATTCTGTTTGGGACGGGTACTCGAGAAAACTCAGCCATAGACCTCGGCAGAAAGGTCCTGGAAGAAGTGGGAAGCCTCCATCAGCTCGCAAGAACAGATGTAAGAGAATTGATGAAAATAAAGGGAATAGGGAAGGCTAAGGCCGTAGCTCTGGTCAGTGCCTTTGAGTTAGCCAGGCGAAAAGGGACACTTACGGAGGACAGGGTAAAGATCAGCAGCTCAGAATCTGTCGCCAATTATCTGGCGCCCAAACTGGAGGATTTAAGCCAGGAAGTCTTCTACCTACTCTTCCTCAACCGTAACAATGAGATCAAGGCGGAGAAGATGATTTTTAAGGGAGGCGTAAGTGCTACCGTTATAGATCCCAAGATCGTATTTAAGGAAGCCATTAACCATCTGGCCAGTGCCATGATTGTAGCCCATAACCATCCTTCGGGAAATTTAACGCCCTCTAAAGCTGATCATGAATCCACCCGAAAGTTAGTGGCAGCTGGAAAACTCTTTGATATTCATGTATTGGATCATATCATTATCTCCATAAAAGGCTATTATTCTTTTGCCGATCATGGACTGATATGAAAAAAAAGGTGTTGGTAGCTCCGCTTGATTGGGGGCTGGGACATGCGAGTAGGTGTATTCCCTTGATAACAGCCTTGCTGAAGGAAGGGGTAGAGGTACACCTGGGAGGTTCTGGCAAGTCCATTCTATTACTTAGAGAATACTTCCCTGATCTCCCCTACC
Source organism: Bacteroidota bacterium (assembly GCA_038520955.1). Taxonomy (GTDB): domain Bacteria; phylum Bacteroidota; class Bacteroidia; order J057; family J057; genus JBCBKZ01. Next base: position 3,920 of record JBCBKZ010000346.1, read on the forward strand.
ATGACTTACCCGCTTATGATGTCCAGTATACTTCCGGCAAATATCAGGTTTGGAAAATTCTTTTACAGCTCCCTGCCATCCTAAAGACCATTCGAGAAGAACATCGAACTCTAAACAGACTTATAAAGGAACATTCCTTTTCTGCCGTCATCTCCGACAATAGATACGGCTTATGGAGTAAGGAAATCTATTCTGTTATTCTCTGCCACCAAATTCAAATCCCCTTAAGTTATGCATTACTCAGCAAGTGGGTGAATGCGGTGCATGTCCGCTATCTGAACAGATTTGATGTTACCTGGATTCCTGATGTTCAGGGAGACCGTTCCCTAGCCGGTAGGATGTCTCATGCGAGCATCATGCCCAGAAATCATCAATACCTGGGCACATTGTCGCGTTTTCAGTTAGAAGAGGCTAAGCCAATGCCTACCGCATACGATGTGCTATGTGTGATATCAGGCCCTGAACCGCAGCGGACTATGTTCGAGGAAGAATTAAGGGATGTTTTTCAAGGCTTGGACCAACGAGTCTGTTTAGTGCAAGGAAAGCCTGGCCCCAGAGAAATCAAGGAGGAAGGAAATATGACCGTCATTAATCATTTACCTTCTACAGAACTTCAGCAACTTCTCCTTTCTTCCACCTATGTCATTTCTCGCTCCGGCTACAGTAGCCTGATGGACTATGCAGCTTTAGGCTTAAAGAAGGTAGGACTTATCCCCACACCCGGCCAGCCGGAACAGGAGTATTTGGCAAGGAGGATGGAGGAGAAAGGCTTTTCCACTCAGTTTCAGCAGGGAGAACTGAATTGGGAGGAGATGAAAGGGAGAATGGAGGAAGTGGGTGGATTTCGCTCTATTGAGAAGCTTAGTGTGGACATCCCAGATGAATTTTGGGACAGGCTTAAGTCGTAAGGAAAATGCGTGCATGGTCCCAACTCCTAACTAGATAGCGCTTCTCTAATGGTACTCGCTAGATTCCCACCTCGTCATCGCGGCGGGTATGAGGGAGGGGATTTTGGGTCAGTCGTGATCTCCTTTTATAAGTTTCGCTAGATACCGTTTGACCCTGCTTACCATCCGCTTTGGCCCAACGGTATGACACACTTTATTTTTTATGGGAAACGTGCTCTGGTAAGGGCAAAACATCTTTTGTCCCAGCCTTTCTGTCAGAGCCAGACAGCTCCGTAGGAGCGCTATCTTGGTAGATAAGGTTACGGCAGCATTAGCCTCATAGAGGCGACATCTGTAGCTGTATTAGGTGTCACCCCTAAGGGGGATTTATTGAGGTTTAAGCCCTACGGGCTTCATGTAGGGGTGGATTTATCCGCCCTAGGAAGCGCTCTGTAGCTGTACTTCGAGAGCCTCAGCATAAAAAGCAGCCGGTCCATTTTTGACTTTGAGCCCACCATTTGAATGGTGGGAAACAAGGGACGCTTAAGTAATCGAACCTAATTAATGGTGGGATACTTTTAGGAGCTGTTACCCTTCCTCTGATAGCCCGTTTCTCACTAGAAGGAAACAACCCTCCGTCATGGACAGCAGCGAATCCCATTCAAAGGGGATGGTACATGTGCGAAGGGGTTCCTACCCAAGCCAAACCACCCCTATCATCAGCAAAAAGCCACACAAGAAGAGAAATCCACTGATTACCAGCAGCCAGTATTTACGAGAGGTAATTTTTTTATGGACTTTTCTATATTCAGAGGTGGAACCGCGGATGACCCTATACTGAAAAGGCATAATGGTAAGGAAGGCCAGTAATAAAGACACAGCCCATAAGATGAGGGCGACTAAGCCCCAGCCAGAAAGCTTAGTTTCCCCTCCCACATCAAACACCTTAATGCTAATAGTGAGAGAAATAGAAATCATGGTAGCCAGAAACTTGGCGGCATCTTCTATGCGCTCAGGGACTTTCTGCTGTTCTGCCCACTTATGCTCCCGCCAGGAAGTGTCTTCAGGTGTATCTATGCGTGTACTCATAAGGATCCGATATATTTTAGGGCCTGTGCTAGTTCTTCCTTGTCAGGAAAATTATTTCTGCTGGCAATTT
>JBCBKZ010000347.1:0-5946 GCA_038520955.1 Bacteroidota bacterium
ATTTGTTGTTCTTTTCTAATCTATCAACTAGCTGAAAAGAACGTAACCACATTTAGTTGTAAAAATGGATTAGCCAATATTGAAACTTTCTCCTAAAAGATAGAGCTAGCCGTACGGGTGGTAAGTTGTTCCAGAAAGCGCATGCCTTTGTAGGAATTACCCTTTGGGTTGAGGGGAGGACTCCAGACAGCTATGCTATACTTGCCGGGGAATACCGCAGCTATTCCCCCACCTACGCCACTTTTACCGGGTAAGCCTACTCTAAAAGAGAATTCTCCAGCTTCATCATAAAAGCCACATAGCTGCATGATGGCATTGAGTCGTTTGGTCTTGCTAGAGGTAGTAATGACCTTATCTGTACACGGATCAGCGCCTTGATGTGCCAGAAAGAGGAAGGTGCGGGAGAGTTCCCGGCAGCTCATCATGATGGAACACAGGTAGAAGTAGAAATCCAGTACCACGGGTATGTCTCCCTTGATGTTCCCAAAGGACTTCATGAGGTTGATGAGGGAAGAATTTCTAAAGCTGGTGGCTTTCTCGGATTCTGCTATGCGTTCACTAAAGTGTATGTTAGGGTTATCAGCTACCTTTCTCACAAAATCCAGCAGGTCCGCTTTAGGATTTTGGAGCTTCTCCACCAAAATGTCTGAAATGACAAGGGCACCAGCATTGATCATGGGGTTCCTGGGAATGCCAGATTCATATTCCAGCTGTACCAGAGAATTAAAGGGGTCTCCTGAAGGTTCTACATCTACTCTTTCCCAGATCTCTTCTCCCAGCATATCATAAGCCATGGTCAGGGAAAGTACCTTAGCTATACTCTGAATGGAAAAAGGCTCATCACAGTCGCCAACTCCGTAATGCTCATTATCTACCGTAGATAAGTGAACGCCAAACTTATCTGGAGATACGTTTCCTAGTTCTGGAATGTAAGTAGCGACTTTACCTGGATTAGGGATAGATTTAATCTCATGATGGAGATCTCGAATAATTAGCTCGTAGTTGATCGTAGTAGTCATACATCAGAAACTCATGGCCATCTCATACTGTTCGACATAGGGAGATACACCAAATAGCTCAAGATACGCAAGCTTATCAGTTAAGCGATTATCAATATTCAGCATTCTCATTTCTGGGGTGATGGATTTTATAGCTGAAAGTACTCTTTTCCATCCTGTCTCACTTTTATCCAGGCACTCCAGTTGGTGAATGACTCCTCTGTTAGGTCTGTGAATGAAGTAACCTATAAGCTCATCCTCATGATAAACCAGGTAGTAATCATGAATGCCAGCTTCGAGCGTACTCTTTTGGTTATCCCAGGAATATAGTTCCAGGTCTTTAAACAAACTCCAGGGAACCTCTGAAGGAGATACTTTTCTTAGCTCAAAGGATTCATCTAGTGAAGAAGAAAAGGCACCCTTGACGCAGATAAAATGCTTTTCCTTTTTGAACCCCACCCTCTCATAGGCTTTAATGGCTTTTTCATTCTGGCTGATCACCTCTAATTGACTTCTATGGATGCCTCCTGCTTTCAGGGCCGGGATGGCCTCCTGATAAATTTGATTTACCAGCTTTCTCCCTCTGTAGGCTGGTATCACACCTGTCCCCGTATTAAAGGCAGTTAGTCCTTTCCTCTTATCTCCCATAGCATGTATGATGAAGCCCGCTAGCTTATCTCCATTCGATATTCCAAAACACCAGGAGTAATCCACGCCTGCTGCTTTCCATCTTTCTCTATAGTAGTCGTGATCCTCAGGCATTTTGACAAAGTATCCATCGAATGCCTCCAGGAAGCATTCCATCAATTTCTCAAAAGGGACCTCGTCTAATCTGTGTATGCGCATACTTAGGTAAAGTGAAGTTTCATGCCTTCATGGGAAGCGGTAAATCCCAGTTTTTCATAAAAGCGAATGGCGTCAGCCCGTTTTTTGTCTGTGGTAAGTTGGAGGAGGTGAGTACCCTTCTCTCTGGCTCTTTCTATGGCCCATCTAAATACAGCCTCTCCCAGGCCTTTTCCACGCTGATCCTCCCGAATACGTACGGCCTCTATTTGTGCCCTCGACCTGCCTTGGTAAGTCAGGTAGGGAATGAAGCTCATCTGAAAGGTCCCTATGATTCCCTCTTCGGCTATTTCCACTACATACAGCTCCTGATTAGCATCTGCTTGAATACGTGAGAATGCCTCAATATATACCTCAGGGAGTGGGTCTTCATACCGTTCTCTCTGGTTTCCCAGCTTATCCTGAGCCAGTAGTTTGACGATCTGAGGGAGATCTTCCAGTGAGGCTTGCCTGTAGGTGAGTGTCTGCATGCTCAGAAAAGGTCGTTGATCTCCGAGATTTTATCCAGCAATTCTTCTCTCCCTGCCTTAGAAGTAGAGGAGGTAAACATCATGGGAGGGAGTTCTTCCCAGGTCTCAAATAGCTTGTTTTCATAGACGCCAAGATTAGTTTCCAGTTCATTCTTCTTGAGCTTGTCTATCTTAGTAAAGATGATGCTGAAAGGGATGCGTTTAATGCCCAGCATTTCCATGAATTCCAGATCGCCCTCCTGAGGGGCAAGTCGGCTATCTACCAGCACGAATACGTTCATGAGGTTCTCTCTCTTAAAGAGGTATTCCTGTATCATGTTCTGGAACACTTTCCTTTGTGTCTTGGATACGCGTGCATAGCCATAGCCGGGAAGGTCTGCCAGGTACCAGCTTTCATTGATGAGAAAGTGGTTGATTAGCTGGGTCTTTCCGGGTGTCCCACTGGTTTTGGCCAGTTTCTTTCTTTGGGTGAGGGCGTTAATGAGAGAAGACTTCCCCACATTAGACCTACCCACAAAGCCATACTCGGGCAACTTAGGAGGTGGCATGTCGGCTACTACCTGGGAACTTTTGACGAAGGTGGCAGAAGTTATTTGCATAGAAGGATAAAAGTGAGCAACAAATCTACTAATTTTGAGGTTTAGCTCTGTATAGCATTTTTAATATATATACTTTGAAAAAGACGGTAACTCCCTATCAGGATTCCTCCCAGAGTAAGAAGGAGCAGGTAACAGAGATGTTTGATAATATTTCCGGAGGTTATGATACCCTGAATCATACCCTGACCATGGGAATAGACTTTTGGTGGCGGAAAAAAGCCGTGCAGCAGCTAGCGGATACTTCACCCAAACTTATTCTGGATATAGCTACCGGAACAGCCGATTTTGCTATCTCTGCTATCAGACTGAATCCTGAAAAAGTAATAGGACTGGATATTTCTCCTAAAATGCTGGAGGTAGGAAGAGAGAAGATTAGTAAGAAGGGGCTTGATAAGCGAATAGAACTTATAGAAGGAGATTCAGAGAATCTTCCTTTTGCTGATAATCATGTAGATGCGGTTACGGTGGGTTTTGGGGTAAGAAACTTTGAGAACCTCAAATTGGGCTTGTCGGAAATCCTCCGTGTGATGAAGCCGGGGGCTAAGGCTGTCATTCTGGAACCGGCCTTTCCCAAAAGTTTTCCGCTCAAACAGCTATTCACCTTTTACTTTAGGTTTATCACGCCTCTCATTGGTAAAATCATTTCAGGGGATGACGCCGCCTATACTTATTTGCCTGAGTCAGTTAGAGCTTTTCCAGAAGGAGAAGAATTTCTGGCTATCTGCAAAGAAGTAGGCTTCTCAGAAGGAATTTCAAAGCCGATGACGCTTGGGAGTTGTGCCATGTATGTGCTCAGAAAATAAGAAAGGCGGTCAAATGAGACCGCCTTATTAACCTACCTAATACAGGTTTTGGATTCTTTCCCCACTACTCATCTGAATCCAAGGGAGGAATACGTAGCATCTGACCTGGGTAGATCAGGTTAGGATCTTTTAGCATTGGCTTATTAGCTTCAAAGATCACGGGATACTTCATCGCATCACCATAATACTCCTTCGCTATCTTAGACAAACTATCTCCTCTTACTACTGTATAATATTGTGCTTCAGGCTTTGGCTCCTTCACTTCCATCTGATCATCTACAGTTGCGATACCGTTGATATTTCCTACTGCCAATACCAGTTTCTCACGGTCAGCCTGAGAAGCAGCTGTTCCTTTTAGGGTTGCAGTGTCTCCGTCTACTGTTACAGAAAGATCTTCAATTTCAAGTTTAAACTGCTCCACGAAGTCAACAATCTGTTGTTGTTTTTCGGCGTTTTGCTCTTCAGCGCTGGCTTTTGATCCGAAGATTTTTTCTCCGGCTTCTTTGATAAATGAAATAAGTCCCATAGTTAAAAAAGTTGCTTTAGGTTCTGTTTAATGTATGGATACACAAAAACGAGATAAGTCACATGTTTCACAAGAAAATGTGTCTCCTAACCCTAAAAAATTCCTTTTTCTGAAGAATAATCAGGAAAAAAGTATGAGGATCTACAGTAAACAGACCTGTTAAACATAGTGAAAACGAGCTGTTTGTGTCTAAACGAAGGCTGGAGTGGGAGGGAGTACCCCTAATCCCTGGGCCAAATTCAGGTATAGCTTCAGTGCGTCATGCTTCTTTGCATCAAACTCGAAGTCTATATATTCTTCCAGGTATTTGACAGCAAAGTCCTGAGGGATGTCGAAGTGAGCCGCCCATTTACGTGCCGTTTGTCCAGCCTGATTTACCCCCTTTCTGAATCCCTCCTGGATTTGATTAATCAGATAGGGATCTAGTGCTCCCGGATGGTATGCCCAGACAGCAAAAGCAAAAGGTAATCCCGTCATCAGCTTCCAGCATTCAGAAAGGTCGTACACATAGGGGAACATATCTCTGATGCGGATAGCTAAATCTCCGATCACAACCCCAGCACTATTCCCACGGATGTACTGATGATGGTGCTTGACATCTTTGATAAAGGTGATGTCCTTCTGCCAGTAATGCTTAGCCAGGATTCTGGAAAGGAGGTTACTGGTACGTGAATGGGGATCCAGATAGATGGTTTCTACCTGCTCTATGGGTATTTCTGAAAAAATGTAGACGGAATGTACCGGACCATCTGCACCTATACAATAGTTGGGTAGCAGTCTGAGGTCCTTGAAGTCGAACAAGCTTCCTACAGGTATAAGGGAAAGATCACACTGCTTCTCTGCAAGATGTTGGGCACACTGGAAAGGAGGAAGTAGATGGTATTCTGCTTGCTCTTTGTGAAATACTGATTCCAGCCCATCCAGGAAAGGACGAGTATTTAAGTAAGAGACCAGTGTTAAATCCAGCTTCATAATTCTGTTTCTTAAACGGGTACCATCAAATGGGTAGCATCATTTAGTTTTTCAGATACAGCAGTGAAGTCATCCTTTATTTTGAGAATGGAAAGCCCTGTATTCTTGTGTGGGTAGATACTGGCGTCTTCCATGTCTATTCCAGTGAGTTTGTGGAGCATAATTCTGATTTGTCTTCCGTGAGAACAAACCAGCAGTTTCTGATCCATATGATTGGAGAATAGTTGATGGAAAAAGCTTTCAGCTCGTTTCCAGGCTACGTTAGGTGTTTCTCCTCCCTTAGCACCTACATCCCAATCTCCACTTTGCCAACTTTCTACAATAGATCTGTAGGCAGCTCTATCTTCTTCTCTGGGCTTTTTACCCTCATACTCTCCCCAGTTAAACTCATTAAGTCCTTCATGATGAAAGTGAGGCGTGTCTTTCTCCAGCCAGGGAGCTAGCGTTTGGGCAGTTCTCTTTAACGTACTGGCGTAGATCCCATCAAACTCCATATGCTTATAGAATGAATAGAACTTTCTTGCCTGCTCTACTCCCTCTTCATTGATATCCGAGTCTATCCCACTTCCTTGAACTATGCCATTTTTATTATAGTCTGTGTATCCGTGCCTGATTAAGTAAATCTCTATCATCTGTGCTAGGCAGTTTGTGCTATGGGATCTTCAAACGTATTTACCACATTGTAAAGTGTATCTCTTTCTATAGCTTCAAAGCCTGCACTCTGGATGAGGTCTA
>JBCBKZ010000348.1:0-5914 GCA_038520955.1 Bacteroidota bacterium
ATGCCAATTCTTCCGTATCAAAAACAGGGCTCAAGTCTACATGCTCCTGGAACAAGGATACAGCCTTCTTGACCTTCCAGGGAGTCTTGGTGTTTATCTTCACTTCTATCTGGCTAATCTTGATCACAGATTCATAAGTATCCATCATAGACATGATGACCGGAATCTTATGTTCTTCAAAATAGGATACGGCAGATTCATTTAAATCCGTCTTACCTGTCAGAATGATCCCGGCTAAGGGATTTTCCTGATTTTCAGAAGGCCCCAGTCTTTTACTGATAGCTTCCAGTTTTCTTAAGGCATCTTCCAGTCTATTCACGCTAACTACCAGAAGGTGGTTTTTGGATTTTTGTATGGAGTCATGGTCTATGAGAGAACCTGCCAGCATTCCTTCCACCCTATTAGTCATGAACTCTTTATTGTAAAGCACCTTTCCCTTAATGGCACTACAGACAGTTCCCATAAGAGGAAGTCCTAACTCCTCTTCATAAGGCATGATACCTAATAATCTTATCCCTCTCTCTTCCAGTTTTCTCCCCACATAATACCGCACATCATCTATTTTGCTTCTTATGGCCTTATTGATGATCACCCCTATGATGGGAATCTTCTTCTGCTCAAATACAGAAAGGTTCAGGTCCAGTGAATCAATGGTACTTCCTATGCCTGCCTCTACGACCATGATCATTCCAGCCCCCAGCAGTTCCGCAACTTTCGCATTAGACAAATTCACTACACTTCCCACGCCAGGATGTCCCGTTCCCTCATACACCACCACATCATGTCTTTGTTGAAGAATTTTGGAGGCTTTCACCACTTTATTGGTAAAGGAGTACTGTTCAGGATTGTCCAGAAAAGCTTTGGTAGCACCTTTCCCCAGTATGACAGGGCTATGAAGGTCCGGCTGGGCCTCAAAGTTCATAAAGTCCGCAAAGAGGACGGCGTCTTTATCAGCAAAGTAATCTCCAAATCTAAGCGCTTTTTGACCTACAGGCTTGCAGTATCCTACATTTAGCCCTCTTTGTCTCAACGCATGCACCAGCCCAAGTGTAGAGGTGGTTTTGCCCACATGCTGACTGGTAGCAGCTACATAAATCCGATTATAATTCATATTACTCTGGTCATCTCAATATGAATCTAAGATAAATTTGGGGAAATGTATAGGTCTCATAATGGATTGCGAGATGATAGTGGTTAGCTAGCAAGAAGTCCAATATGTGATTTTAATAAGTTTTCCATCTCTAAAACCTACCTTTAGTCCCTCCTCATTACCAGGACTAATTATTAATACTTCTTCTACCCCAACACCTATTATTTTTTCGAAGAATTCTCTTTTAAAGATTCTCATGCATTTTTCCCTGCCGGTTTTGTGGTCAAGCAAATAGTCTCTATAGCGGAACTCATGTTCATTTTCTTTTGAGAAATGGATTTCCTCAATCAGATACCCCAGGGTATCGTTCCCTGTGAACTTACTATCTTCATATACCAAAGAATAAAATGGTTGGTCTTGCCAATAAGCTGACAAGCCCCCACAATCATAATTCGGCTCATAAACCCTGTCGGGAGCGCCTAGTTTAGCTTCAATTTGTTCTCTAGAAGAATAGAAATCTAAACCTCTAAACTTGATTAAGCTTAAGTCTAGGTCCTGTGCATTTCCCAATTGAAAGCTAACTAAGATTATAGATAGAAAGCTTTTTATTTTCATATCGAAAAATAACTTTGACAGAGCATAGTTAAAATAAGGCATCCATCCTTTTAAGAATATTTGGGAATCGATTTATCTAATAACGATTTCCTTTCGTTCCCTAAAGGATACCTTTTCAATTTATTTTGAGCACCTAGCCAGGTTTTATGGACAGAAGAAACTTTTCTACCCTCTTATCCAGAGCAATGTTATTGTCTGGTATACCCCTCACAAACATTCTCCATACGGAGCCTTCTCCCTCCCTGGCCAACAAGCCTATCACTATTTGGCTCAATACCAGTCAACGTAAATACAGACAGTTTACGGCTGAAGACTGGAAAAAACACTTAGGCAACCTGAGAGAATTAGGGATTAGCATCTTTCATATCCGTACTGACAAAAAGAACCTGGAGGCCATTCTCAAGTATAAAGATGAACTAGGGATAGAGGTAAACCGTTGGCTATGGATCATGAACCAACCAGATGCCACTCTCATCCAGCAATCTCACCCAGAATTTTTCATGGTTAACAGGGAAGGTAATTCCTGCCTGACCCATCCCCCGTATGTCAACTACTATAAATGGCTATGTCCTTCTCGCTCAGAAGTCATGGAATTTCTCAGTGAGTTGGTAGGAGAATCTCTTGTTTACGAAGAGTTGGACGGAATTCATATGGACTATATTCGTTATCCAGAGGTTATTCTCCCTAGAGGATTATGGGAGCAGTACAATGTAATACAGATAGAAGAATTGCCGAAATTTGACTATTGCTATTGCGACGTATGTAGAAATAGATTTATGGAAATGGGCGGAGAAGATCCCCTCAACATGCCCGATCCAGAGAAAAACCTGGGATGGAGGCATTTTCGTTGGGATACCATTTCTAATGTTGTTCAGACCCTTACCACTCAAATCCATGCCAGCGGTAAAAAGGTATCGGCCTCTGTCTTCCCTACTCCGTATTTGGGAAAGAAAATGGTCAGACAGGATTGGCTAAACTGGGACATAGACAGTATATACCCCAATATGTACCATAATTTTTACCGGGGGAATATCACATGGCTAGAGGATGTGATGGAAGATTGTATGTCTCAGAAAGAGATGGTAAAGAGCTTACATGCGGCACTCTACTTACCCGCCATATCCAAGGAAGATTTTCCTGCTTTCATGAAAACGGTAGAAGGGGCTGATGGGATAGGTCTTTTTTCTGAAGCGTCACTTTCGAGGGATTATCGGAGAATGTTGAAAGAAATTCGGGAAAATTAACTTCAAACTGGCACGTTATATATTCATGAAAATGTGTCCTGCTTTAATTACCGTTTTATTGCTCATCCCTCTAGCAACAACCACCTTTTCACAACCCCTCGATCAGGAAGACCATCAAATCATCAGTTCTGTAGAAACATTCTTCAGAAGCATCGAAACAGCAGATGCCAAGATGGCTTCAAAGGTTCTTTCTCCTCAGTTGATTTCTATTTCCAGAAAGAATGGTGCAGTGGATTTCAAAATGTATGACCAAATCCTGACCACTATTGCTGAAGCTAAGAACTGGAAAGAAGAGTCCCTGGGATATTCTGTCACCAAGTCGCATAACTTTGCGGTGGTCAAAACGCCCTATAATTTCTACATTGATGGCGCCTTGTCCCATTGTGGTACTGACACCTTTGATATGGTGAAGACCCCAAACATGGGTTGGCAAATCAAACAGATCAAATACGACGTTAAAACCACTGACTGTATGGAATCTGAAAAACCGGATTTCAAGATTGGCCTGATCGCAGATGTACAATACTGTGATTGTCCTAATACCAAGAGAAGGTACTACAAAACCTCCCTTGACAAATTGGCTTCCTGCCTAAAGGACCTCAATGCACAGCAGCCTGATTTTTATCTGGATATGGGCGATCTCATTGACAGAGATTGGAAGAGTTTTGAAGAAGTTCTCCAAATCTATAAGCGAGCTGAAGCACCCGTTTATAGAGTCATCGGAAATCATGACTATGATATTGAAGAGGCCAGAAAACCACAGGTAAAAAAGGTGTTAGAACTTCCCGCCAATTACTATCATAAAACGCATAAAGGATGGCGTTTCATCATGCTTGATGGGAATGAGGTAAGTACCTACGCGCCTGGTCCTCATAAAGCACGTGCAAAAGCCACCCTCCTCCAACTGGAACAGTCCGGTGCTGAGCATGCCAAGCCCTTTAATGGAGGCATGAGTCAGAAGCAGTTGGAGTGGCTGAAAACTCAGTTAGCGGAGGCAAAAACCGCCGGTGAAAAAGTGATCATCGTTAATCACTTCCCGGTCTACCCCGCCACCCGCCACACCTTATGGAATAAGGAGGAACTCATGGATATTCTCTCAGGCTCAGATGAGGTAGTAGCCTATCTCTGTGGACATAACCACGAAGGTAACTATGGCTACCTGAATGGCGTACACTATCTAACGTTAAAAGGAATGGTAGACACGCCAGATGAGACAGCCTACAGCTTGATGGAAGTGTATCCTGATAAGCTTGTCATCAAAGGAACAGGTAGAGAACCCAGCAGAATATTACAATTTTGATGATATTGTGTTGGAATTAAACCTGAAGGGTCGTATGCTTCTGTAAGTTTTACCTTTCAAGGAACAAAAACATCTTTATCACTTAGACAATTTTATGCAAGCAAAAGCGCTTTTTGTAAACACCATCCTCATTACCTTATTCTCATCAGCCAGCCTGTTGGCGGTTGATCCGGGTGTAGGAGATACTACTCAGACTGAGGCTCCCCAAAACTGGCACCACATGGACCATTCAAGCCAAAATTTTCAGGGAATCAGCTTAAATAAAGCCTATCAGGATGTACTGAAAGGAAAGAAATCAAAGACCGTGATTGTCGGTGTGATCGACAGTGGAATAGATATAGAGCATGAAGACCTGAAAGACATTATTTGGGTGAATGAAAAAGAGATAGCTGGAAACGGAATAGATGATGATGGGAATGGATATATAGATGATGTACACGGATGGAACTTCATAGGAGGGAAAGACGGGAAGCATATTGATGATGAGACCTTAGAGCTTACACGTCTTTACAAAAAGTACAATGCCTTGTATGAGGATAAAAATGTAGGTACTCTTTCCGGTAAGGCTAAGAAAGAATACGCTTACTACCTGGAGCTTAAGGAGGCTTTCGAAGCTGAGCTACAGGAAAACCAAATGCTCCTTCAGCAGTATGAGCAAATTTTAGGAGCATTCCAGATGTTCAAGCCTATGCTGGAGAAGGAATTGGGAGAAAAAGAGTTTAACCTGGAGAATATTTCTGCCATCACCTCTGATGATGAGAAAATCAATCAAGCCAAGGGATATATGGAATATTTACTTGGGCTGGGTGCGACTGAACAAGACATCAAAGATGGTGTGGAGCACTTTGAAGATCAGGTAAACTACAACCTGAACGTAGATTTTGATCCCAGAGGAATAGTAGGCGATGATCCGTCTAATCCTTATGAGAAAAATTACGGCAATAGTGACGTGAAAGGTCCTGACTCAGATCATGGTACCCACGTAGCAGGTATCATTGGGGCTATAAGAGGGAATGATCTGGGCGCTACCGGAGTAGCGGATAATGTGAGAATTATGGTTCTCAGAGCCGTACCTAATGGAGATGAAAGAGACAAGGATGTTGCCAATGCCATCTACTACGCCGTAAATAATGGTGCACAGGTAATCAATATGAGCTTTGGCAAAAGCTATTCTCCCAATAAGAAAGCCGTAGATAAGGCCGTGAAATACGCTCAGAAGAAGGGTGTTTTGCTGATTCATGCTGCAGGAAATGATGGAGAGAACATTGACGAGGTGGACAACTTCCCTACCAAAGACCTCAAGAAAGCCCATTCGGGAAAATTCGTAAAAAACTGGATTGAAGTAGGTGCCACTAACTGGGGTACCAAGAGTGAATTTGTTGCCAGCTTCTCAAACTATGGAGATGCTTCTGTTGATATTTTCGCTCCGGGAGTAGATATCTATTCTACTTTCCCAGAGAATACATATGAGAACCAGCAAGGAACGTCAATGGCCGCACCTGTAGTTACTGGTGTAGCTGCATTAGTTATGTCTTACTTTCCAGACCTGAATTACAAGGAAGTGAAAGAAATTCTGCTAACCTCCTCTCAAAAAGCTGACAGAACTCATGGGTGGGAGAATATGGGTGGAAAGTGAATACCAAAAGGGAAGTAGTTTCATATTTA
>JBCBKZ010000349.1:0-5910 GCA_038520955.1 Bacteroidota bacterium
AGAACTTCTTTGCTGCTCCTGTAAACGGTACCCCTGAAGAAGTAGTAGATTTCTCCCGCCTCATTCATTACATTTACATCGAAGTCAGCGGTTTTGTGTGTTATATTCAAGGGAGTGGCTTCTGCATATAGTATGTCCCCTTCCTTAGCAGATTTTGAATAGGTCATACTCCCATTAATGGATACCGCCAGTCTTCCAAAAGAGTTAGAGGCAAAAGCGAAAGCACTATCTACAAAGGTGAAGGCTATTCCGCCGTGGAGAATGCCGTAACCATTCAGCATCTCTTTCCTGACAGTCATCTTAATTTTACAATGGCCTTCCTTGATGAAAACAGGCTCCACTCCCAACCACTGAGAACAGTAATCTGTCTCCATCATTTTCTCATAAACTGCCTTTGCGAGTGTGTCAGGTGTTTGCATTTTCCTGTAGTACTTTTTCTGTTTCAGCTTTTCCAGTGCTTCGTCGCCTTCAGCGGGACTGACTTTTGGCATACGCCCCAAAAGTCAGCAAAAACGCTTGTGTCCCTCCAATGCAACGCTACATTCCTCCCACAACCCGTGGAGGAACGGCCAACCCTTTTAATTCTATTCTTTTGTTTCCATCTAAAAGAATGTTTCTCCTTTTTTGGCCATTCTCCGAAGAACGGGAGCACATCTATACCTTTCTTCGTGATAGGTATCAAAGAGCGTATCCATTCTGTTTACACATTCTACTATGCCTATTTCATCTGCCCATGAAAGGAGCCCTTTAGGATAATTCACTCCTTTAGTCATAGCCAGATCTATGTCTTCTTTAGAGGCTATGCCCATTTGCAGGGTATCTGCTGCCTCATTGATGAGCATAATAAGCACCCTATCCAAAATTTGCTGTCCCAGAGAATGGTCTTCATTAGCTGCCTCATTTTCTTCTCCTTCAGCATATTGATAGAACCCCTTTCCTGTCTTCTTTCCGAGGTAGCCTGCTTCTACCAAGCGTTTTTGAGAGAATGAAGGCGTATACCTTCTGTCGTAGTAAAAGGCCTTAAAGACGGTTTCCGTTACTACATAATTTACGTCATGTCCAATGAAGTCCATGAGGGTAAAAGGCCCCATTCTGAACCCTCCTATTTTCTTCATGGCCCAGTCTATAGTAGGGATATCTGCTATGCCCTCTTCATACATTCTCAGGGCTTCACTGTAGAAGGGCCTGGCTACCTTATTGACTATAAAGCCAGGTGTATCTTTAGCTAGTACTGTAATCTTTCCCCAATCATCTATGATAGATCTTGCTTTTTGTCTAATAGCAGCATCTGTTTGGATGGCAGGAATGATTTCTACCAGCGCCATTAAGGGAGCCGGATTAAAGAAGTGAATGCCCAGAAATCGCGCTGGTGTTTCCAAGGCTGCTCCCAATGAGGTTACAGAAAGAGAGGAAGTATTAGAGGCTATGATGCAGTTCTCATCTACATGAAGCTCTAACTCTTGAAATACTTTTTTCTTGATATCAGGATTTTCAATGATGGCTTCTATGATCAGGTCAGAAGAGGATAAATCTTCCAGAGAATGAACATACTGTATGTTTTGTTGAATAGATTGAGCCTTTTCCTGAGTAATTCGTTCCTTTTGGCTCAATCTATTTAGAATTTTCTCCAGTTTTTGTTGACTGGCTTTCAAGGCATCCGAGGAAACATCATACAGGCATACCTGGCAGCCGGCAGTAGCCGCTACCTGAGCGATTCCGCTTCCCATGGCTCCTGATCCTATGATGCCGACATTCATTAATTTGGGATTATGGTAGAGACACAATGCATTGTGTCTCTACAGTGGTTATATGTTTTTATTTAAGGCACTTGAAATAGTCGAAGGGTTCCAGGCAGTCATCACACTTGAATAGGGCCTTGCAGGCTGTGGAACCAAACTGGCTGATCATCCTGGTGTTGGTAGAGCCACAATTGGTGCACTTTACCAGTCGGCTTTCTCCCATAAGGGCAAGCTTATCTGCCTGCTCTTCCAGGGGAGCCGCTATTCCATATTCTTCCAGCTTCTGTCTCCCATTCTCCGTAATCCAATCTGTAGTCCATGCAGGAGAAAGAACCAAGTTGACTGTAGCTTCAAATCCTTCCTCTTTCAATTTATTGATGATGTCCTCACCCATCACATCCATGGCCGGACAGCCAGAGTAGGTGGGAGTAAGGGTAACTTGAACTTTATGCCCCTCTACCTCTACTTTCCTGACCACCCCCATGTCCATGATGCTTAGTACCGGGATCTCAGGATCTGAAAGTTCCCTAAGTAGGTCCTCAATATGTTTAATGGAAGTAGCCACCATTACCAATTCATGTTTGGGTAAGTCCGCTGCATATACTGCAAATCAGCTAAAATGAATCCCATATGCTCTGAGTGGATGCCTGTTTTTCCTCCCTTCTGAGAACCAAGAGTTTCAGGCAGTTCCAATGTTGATTCGGCTATCACTTGCCTTACGGTCTCATCATATTTTGCTTTGATGACGGCCAGATCAGCGCCTATTCCGTAACCCAGCATTTCTTCTTCCTCTTTTGTAGGCATGAAGAGTTCTCCTACATATGGCCATAGGTGATCTACTGCAGCCTGCATTCTGGATCTACTCTCTTCTGTCCCATCACCTAATCTTTTCATCCAGGTAGAAGAAAATCTTAGGTGGTAGCTTACTTCTTTGATAGCTTTTTGGGCTATGGCCTTCAGTTGCTCATCATTGCTTTCACAGAGTTGCTCCAGAAAAGGCAAGTGGTAGGCATCAAAAAAGAACTGTCTCACAATCACATGAGCGAAGTCCGTATTGGGCTGCTCTACCAGGAGCACGTTTTTATACTGGTGTGGATACCTGAGAAAAGCTAGGTCATCTTCTGTTTTCTCTTCTCCTTTCAGGCTGGCAGCATACTGGAAGTAATTTCTGACCTGGCCAAAAAGATCCAGTGAGATGTTGGTGAGGGCTATGTCAGTTTCCAGAGTAGGTCCATGTCCACATAGTTCTGAAAGCCGATGACCCAGAATCATGGCGTTATCACCTAGTTGGAGGGTATATTGATATAGTTGGTCTTTCATTGTAATGAGGTTTAGCAGTTAAGGCGAAAAATTTTTCGCCCCTACTTCAAAATTCATTCATTCACACATTTAGAATCCAGCACATTCATTCATTCAAAATTCTTTCATTCAATCATTCTCCCCTCCTACATATGGCCTACCTCATCCGGTAATTCATAGAAGGTAGGATGACGGTAAACCTTGTCCTCAGCGGGTTTGAATAGTTCGTCTTTGTGCTCAGGATTGGTGGCGGTAATGTGTTTGGATTCTACTACCCAAACACTTACGCCTTCCTGCCTACGTGTATAGACGTCTCTGGCATTTTCTATTGCCATTTCAGCATCAGCAGCGTGAAGGCTACCTACGTGTCTGTGTTCCAGGCCATTCTTAGACCTGACAAACACTTCCCATATGGGCCATTCTTTCTTCATGATCTATGAATTATGCTTTTACTTTATTTTTCTCTGCGTGGGCTACAGCGGCTTCTCTTACCCAGGCGCCTTCATCCCATGCTTTGTTTTTGGCGGCTAGGCGTTCCTTATTACAAGGGCCATTTCCTTTGACTACTTGCCAGAACTCATCCCAGTCTATCTCCCCAAAATCATAGTGGCCTCTTTCCTCATTCCATTTCAGGTCGGGATCAGGGATAGTGATACCTAGAATTTCGGCCTGTGGAACTGTCATGTCCACAAACTGCTGGCGTAACTCATCATTGGTTTTGCGCTTGATCTTCCACTTCATGGACTGCTCCGTGTGGGGAGACTCGGCATCTCTTGGGCCGAACATCATCAGGGAAGGCCACCACCAACGGTTTAGGGCATCCTGAGCCAGTTCTTTCTGCGCTTCTGTTCCCTTAGAGAGAGTGAGCATGATTTCATATCCCTGACGTTGGTGAAAACTTTCCTCTTTACAGATCCTTACCATAGCTCTGGCATAAGGGCCGTAGGAAGTACGGGTGAGCATCACCTGATTAATGATGGCTGCTCCATCAACTAACCAACCGATAGCGCCTATATCTGCCCAGGAAAGGGTAGGGTAGTTGAAGATGCTGGAATACTTGGCCTTTCCGGTCAGTAGCTGCTGATAAAGTTCATCTCTGCTGATGCCCAGGGTTTCCGCCGCACTGTAGAGGTACAGTCCGTGGCCGGCCTCATCTTGTACCTTGGCCAGTAGGGCTACCTTTCTTCTCATGCTAGGCGCGCGCGTAATCCAGTTGCCTTCAGGAAGCATTCCCACAATCTCAGAGTGAGCATGCTGAGAAATCTGCCTGATATGGGTTTTGCGATATTTTTCTGGCATCCAGTCCTTAGGCTCAATGACCTGGCCAGCATCTATTCTGTCTTGGAACTGCTTAGCTAATTCTTCTTGATTGTAGTCTTTCATCTTGTTTATGATTTTAGCTGGAACTGGTATCAAAGTCTACCACCACTTTTTCTGTTAGGGGAATGGCCTGGCAGGTAAGCACATAGCCATTCTCAATTTCTTCTGGTTCAAGGCCGTAATTGACAAGCATATCCACCTTCCCCTCTACCACTTTGGCCCTACAGGTGCAGCACATACCTCCTTTACAGGCATAAGGGAGATCTGCTCTATTCTCCAGGGCAGCATCCAGAATGTTTGTACTCTGTTGAGGAATAGAGAAGGTAATGGTTTTTCCGCCTTCAATTATGCTGATTTCAGAAAGCTTGGAGGGATCTATCTCTTCCTTTCTGACTTTCTTAACTATGTTTTCAGTATTAAAAAGCTCAAAGTGTACCTTTTTAGCTGCTATGTCTTTCGCCAAGAGGTAGTCCCTGATCAGGAAGATCATTTCATTAGGACCACAGAGGAAGTAGTGATTAGTCTCAGCCTGATTGATGAAGTGTTCAAACAGCACATCCAGTTTTTCCTGGTCTATTCTCCCGTTAAAGAGCTCTGCACTTCTTCTTTCTCTTGTCAGAAAGTGGAACACCTCAAATCTGTCCAGGTAGATATTCTTAAGAGCTTCTATTTCTTCCTTGAGAATGATGGAAGAAACGGCCTGATTGGTGTAGAAGAGCTTGAAGGTAGATTGTGGCTCAGTTTGCAGATGAGTCTTAATGATAGAAAGGATGGGCGTAATCCCACTTCCTGCAGCAAAAGCTACATAGTTTCTCGCTCTGAAAGGGTCCACTTCTACAAAGAAGCGTCCGTCAGGAGGCATCACTTCCAGTACTTCTCCCTCAGCTAGCTGTTCATTAGCAAAGGTGGAGAATCTTCCTTCCTCTACTTTTTTTACAGCCACTTGCCACTCATTGTCCAGAGGGGACGAGCATAGGGAGTAAGACCTTCTGATATCCTCTCCATTGATCTCCTTTCTCAAGGTCAGGTATTGCCCTTGTTTATAAGCAAATTCTTCCTTCTGTTCGTCTGTTACCTGAAATGTGATCAACGCACAGTCTTCAGTGGTTTTTTCCACTTTCTTGACAGGTAATTTGTAGAATTTGGTCGCCATTCTTCTCTTACTTCAAGTTTCTTTGATCGTTGATTCTACTAAGTTTTCCTCCTACACTTCTGGGAATGGTGTCATGAGGTGTTAATTCAACCTTCATGCTTAACCCAATGTTATTTTTGATCTTATGGCTTAGCTCTTTAGTAAGCTGCTGGATTCTGTCATGAGCTCCAAAATCATTTGGGGCTATTCCTGACGATAGGTCTTCCGTAACCTCCACTTGCAGATCCACGGTGTCCATATTCCCTTCTCTTTTTACGATGAGTTGGTAATTAGGGGCTAAATGCTCAAAGTCCTCTAGCAGAACTTCCACTTGTGTATGGAAGAGATTTACGCCTCTAATGATGAGCATATCATCAGATCTTCCCTTAATAGAAGACATTTTGATGTGGCTCCGTTTAG
>JBCBKZ010000034.1:0-15798 GCA_038520955.1 Bacteroidota bacterium
CGTTAATCAACTGGTAGCTGATATCTACCTAAAAATGGGTGATAAAGAGCAGGCTAATAAATACCTGGAGGTCGTCAACAACATTCAAGGATAGTCCAACTAGCCTATGTGATTCGTATGGAGGGAGTGTATAGCAGCAAGGGGAGAACCTATCTCCCCTTAGCTCCAAACTAGCCCAGTTTTGGTGGACTAGTATTAGTCCCTATAAAAATTTGTTACCCTTAAGGCTATGCGTCAGGAATCTCATCTATGCTATAGTAAACTGGAAGGCCTCTTTCTTTGGCGATTTTCACATCATTGTCCGCGCCAGTAGACGACCCTTCCAGTCTTAGAACCGCATCACATTTCTCCAGGAGTTTATGGGCTACTGGATACTGGATTTCCTGCCAGATCTCATCGCCCGGCTTTTTATATTCTGCCAGTTTCAGTAGAGGTAGTGCCACCCATTCACCTATCATGGGAAGGTGTCCCTTCCTAAAAAGTGGCAAGGCCACAGACTCCAGGAACTCCAGATTTTTCTTCATGAGGGCAGGGTCATCATTGGTTCCGGAACGATAAGGACCGGCAATTAAAATCATCATGTCTTTTTCTTTTTTTCTCAAGCACGACAAATGGGAAAGTAAAACTCTTAAGGTACCTTAAGAAATCACTTTTGGGCTCTGATCGCACTTAAGAATTCAGGCGTAATCCCCAGGTAGGAAGCTATTTGTTTCTGGGTAACGTGAGGTACTATCTGGGGATATTTCTTCAGAAATTCATAGTAACGATCCTCCGCAGACTGAGAGAGGTTCTGAATCACCCTAAGCTGTTCTCGTATGTAGGCGTTCTGCATGAGTATCCTGAACCAACGTTCCAGTTTAGGGATTTCTGTGAGCAAAGTATCCAGTCGCTCTTTAGATAGACATAAGACCTGGCTGGGAGCTACTGCCTGTATGCTGACCATAGCCGGAAGCTGATTCGCAAAGCAGTACATATCCGTGATCCACCAATCTTTTACTGCGAACATGACAGTGGTTTCCTTGCCTTCCGGATTCAGGAAGTATGCCCTCAAAATCCCATCATTTACAAAGTGGATGTATTGACAGGTATTTCCCTGTTGTAGCAAAAATTCCTTCCTTTTCAGCTGGGTAACATTGAACTGACTGCTAAGAAAAGCCTCTTCCTCCTCATTCAAGGATACATGCTTACATATATGAGAAAGGATGGCTTGGTACATACCCACAATTTACATCAATGGTGGAAATATTTATCTTCTACTGACATAGGGTTGTCACTTCCCCCTCTTACTTTCTTTTTATGCACACCACCAATTACTACAATAGCTTCATAGAAGTAGCTGAAGATTGTCCTGCTGAACAGGCAATAGTTCCTCCTGTAAAAGGAGAAAAGAAAAGCATAGCCAATCTACAGTTCGACATGCTCATCAACCATCCATACGAATTTACCTCAGATGAGATTTTCTTTAAGATACACGCATTGAGAAAGGAGATTCCCCCATCAGAATTAGCTGATGCCCATCAGGCCTTCTTTTCTAAAGGGCAGCCCTGCTTCCGGGCCTCTCCTCTCCCCAAGCGTTACGGCTGGGGCATTCATAGCAATGCCGAAGGAAAAGTCGCTATCTATGGGATTGATTCAGCCGAATATCAGCAGTTTTTGCAGGATGGAAGTATAGAAAAGACTAAGGCGATGCGGTCTAGTAGGAAGAAGTAACAGCCTTGTCATCACGTATCTTGAATAAAAAGACTTAAGTAAGGATTCTCTCTCCATTGTTCAACCTGTAGACATGGGTTAGAGAAGATTCTCCTCTTGGGAGGAGATTTAGAGGTGGGTTACATTGCCCAGTCATTTTGCACACAGGATTGGGCTTAAATAGCCTATAATTCCAGGTAACAAAGTGGTACTAATTCCCTTATAAGCTACTTAACCCACCCCTGCCCCTCCCAGGAGGGGAAATCCTTCTTTTTATTTTGATATAAGAATAAACTTCTAAGCACAGCTCAGAAAACTCCTCAAAAGATAATTCCAGGTAAGTATATCCATCTAGCTAGAATCCAAACTACCAGTGATAATAACTCAGTTACTTGTTTTCTTAAGTAGAATTAGTTTGTATTAGTACTCATTCAACTACCTAACCCCATACTATATATGTACAAACTATCTGTTATCATAGGATGTATTTGCTTACTGTTGGTGAGCTGTGTAGAAAAAACAGCGCCAGTAACAGAAGAAGTTCAAGAAATAAGCCAGGCTGAACCCATGGAAGAAAAAGTTGTCAGACATGTCGTGATCTTTAAGTTTAAGGACGAAGCTCCCGCAGAAGAGGTAGACAAAATCCACCAATCTTTCTTAGCACTGGAAGAAAGCATCCCTGTAGTCAAGGACTTTGAGTGGGGCATGAATCACAGTCCCGAAGGGCTAGACCAGGATTTCACCCACTGCTATACCATTACCTTTGCCTCGGAAGAAGACAGAGATTCTGTCTATGCCCCTCACCCAGCTCATCAGGCATTTGTAGCCAGTCTTCAGCCACATCTGGAGAAGGTCTTTGTAGTAGATTACTGGACCAATCCCTAAGGCTGTTGAATAAGAAAAAACAGATAGGACCTGCGGCCATGGTGGCCGCAGCTTTCATTGGTCCGGGTACCGTTACTACGGCCTCCCTTGCAGGGGCCAATTTCGGCTATGTCCTCCTCTGGACCATCCTCTTTGCTACCCTAGCTACCATCATCCTACAGGAAATGGCGGCTCGCATAGGGGTAGTTGCTCAGATGGGTCTGGGAGAGGCTGTCCGCACAAAAATCCGCCAGCCGGTTCAGTTTGGGATAGCCGCCTTCCTGATAGTTTCCGCTATTTTCTTTGGCAATGTAGCCTATGAGGCTGGTAATATTACAGGCGCCCTTCTGGCCATACCTCCTCAAAATCTATCCATCGGTAGCTTCCAGCTCAATATTTGGGTACTCCTTCTAGGGGGAATTGCCTTTATATTGCTGTGGCAAGGTACCTACAAACTAATAGAGAGATTTCTGATCATTCTGGTAGGCGTTATGTCATTGGTCTTTCTCCTGACAGCCATCATCCTGCAACCGGATCTATCAGCTATCCTAAGCGGATTATTTGTTCCCAACATTCCGGAAGGTAGCTTGTTAATCGTGCTTGGGTTAATTGGGACCACCATCGTTCCGTACAATTTATTTCTTCATGCAGCATCAGCCAGAGATGCCTTTGAGGG
Organism: Bacteroidota bacterium; assembly: GCA_038520955.1. Classification (GTDB taxonomy): domain Bacteria; phylum Bacteroidota; class Bacteroidia; order J057; family J057; genus JBCBKZ01. The sequence continues at coordinate 3,230 of JBCBKZ010000034.1, forward strand.
TCCAGAAGACTTAGCTTCTGCCAGAAAAGATACGTATCTCTCTGTCTCCATTGGCGGAATCATTACCATGGCAATTATTCTCTGTTCAGCTGTAGTGATTTATGGGCAGGGAAAGGAGTTTGGATCTATTGCAGACTTGGCTACTCAATTAGAACCTGTGCTAGGATCCTGGTCATCTACCTTTCTTGCATTAGGATTCCTGGCCGCCGGCCTTTCCTCCACCATTACTGCTCCATTAGCCACTGCCTATGCTATCAGCGGTATATTGGGTTGGTCAAGAGATATGAAGTCGCAAAGATTTCGGATTATCTGGATCACTGTCCTGCTTTCGGGATTAACCTTTGCCCTTGCTGGCTTTAAACCTATCCCCCTTATCCTCTTTGCCCAGGTAGCTAATGGCATACTGCTTCCCGTCATTGTAGGATTTCTTCTGTGGATCATGAATGATAAGCAGCTCTTGAAAGATTATGTCAATTCAAGACGGGCGAATCTTCTGGGAATTGTTATATTTTTGATCACACTTGCCTTGGGAAGTAGAAGCATACTTAAAGTTGTAGGACTGATATGATCACTGAAATTGACATAAACTGTGATCTGGGCGAAAGCTTCGGACGGTATACCATAGGTAATGATGAAGGCATTATGCCTTTTATTACATCTGCTAACATTGCTTGTGGATTCCACGGAGGAGACGCTATCACCATAGACAAAACCCTCAAACTAGCCAGATCTCATAACCTGAGAATCGGGGCTCACCCTTCCTTTCCTGACCAAAAGGGGTTTGGAAGAATTCCCATGAGAATACCTGCTCCCATATTGAAGGCAGACATACGGTATCAGATAGCCGCTCTTTCTGGCATGGCGCAGACCTATGGCATGAAGCTGTCCTACGTAAAGCCGCATGGGGCCCTATACAACCTGGCAGCAAGAGATGAAGAAACAGCAAGGGCGGTGGTTGAGGCTACTTTTTCCATTAATCCCGCTTTGGCCATTATGGGACTGGCAGGAAGTCATATGGAAAGCTTTGTACATGAGAAAGGGATGCGCTTTATCCGAGAAGCTTTTATTGACAGGAAATACACGGCTGAAGGAAGGCTGTTACCCAGAACCATACAAGGAGCCGTACTCACAGATATTCAGGCTATTCTGGCACAGGTAGAGTCCCTGATCAGGAAGCAAGAAGTTACCTCTCATGTAGGTACACGGGTGCACGTTCAGGCAGATTCCCTGTGTATACATGGTGATACAGAAGGCGCTGTAGCCATAGCACAGGCAGTGATAGAGTATCTTCCCACCATAGGTTGTACCCCTAAAGCCAGCTAATGTCCGGTCCAAGCCTGGTCAAATATGGAGAACAAGGTTATCTCATTCAGTTTGAAGAGAAGATAAGCCTGGATGTTAGCCGTAAGGTCCATCAACTAACCCATGACCTGGAAACTCACTCTATTGCTGGGATAAAGAGCCTAATCCCGGCCTACAACTCCCTGACTGTATACATTGACCCAAATGACTTTAGGCTATCTCAGCTGGAGTCCTTTCTGGAAAGCTGGCAAGCTTCTGAAGCTGATAAGCAGGCAGAAAGGAGAATCCTCAAAATACCCGTTTGTTATGGAGGAGAATATGGTCCCGACCTGGAGAGCCTGGCTGAGTACCATCAGCTATCAGCGGAAGAGATGACAATATTACACTGTAATAATTTATACCATATTTATAATTTCGGATTTTTACCTGGCTTCGCCTATCTGGGAAATTTGCCGACTGAGAAGGATAGTCCCCGCCTGGGAACGCCCAGAACTAGGGTAGCAGCAGGCAGTGTAGCTATTACCGGTAAGCAGACCGCTATCTATCCTTCAGAGACGGCAGCAGGCTGGCAAATCATTGGCAGAACCCCTATTTCTGTATTGAACCCATCTTTGGAGGTTCCCTTCCTTTTTAAAGCAGGAGATCAAATCAGCTTTTATCCCATAGATGAGGAGACATTTCTGGAAATGAGTGAAAACCCTTTAGATTGGCAGATGCTATATGGATAAGCTCCTCCACATAGATGTGAGAAAGGCTGGATTACTGACCAGCATGCAGCATCCTGAGCAAGTGCAGTTTGCGGCTTTTGGCGTACCCTTTGGAGGCCCCATGGATCAACAAGCCGCGAATGCTGCCAATCTCATCCTGGGGAATTCTCCCTCCACTCCAATTCTGGAAATCACTCTGATGGGGCCTGAGCTACACTTCAGCCATAGGTGTATCATCAGCATCACAGGTGCAGACTTATCTCCCAGTCTGAATGGAGAAGAAACCCCTTCTTATCAAGCTGTGAATGTTCCAGCAGATAGCCTGTTGACATTTGGCAGAGCCAAAAGCGGGTTTCGTGCTTACCTGGGAATAAGAGGAGAATGGCAACATGCACCCGGTTTACAAACCCAAGCCCTCAGAAAGGAAGATAGAATTGCTGTAAGGCTCCTTCCAAATGTTCATACTGAGATTCAGATCCAGCCGCGGGACCCTTTACCGCTGCAACCAACCATATATGTTAGTAAAGGACCTGAATTCTATTCTTTTACTAAGGAATACATAGCATGGTTTTTCTCACGTCTATGGAGGATCACGCCTGACAGTAACAGAATGGGGTACCGACTGGAAGCTGATAACCCTCCGGAACAAGGACCAAAAGAAATCATCAGTTCAGGGATTCTTCCAGGTACCATCCAAATCACAGGAAGTGGGCAACCCGTCATTCTCATGGCAGACGCCCAAACTACAGGCGGATATCCCAGGATAGCCTGTGTGAATAGAAAGGGCCTGGATATGCTAGCCCAATTCCGTCCGGGAACCCAAGTTAGATTTACTTATCAACCACATTATGATACTTGAAATCGCTATTCTTCAAGTGAAACCCGGACTGACGGCTTCCTTTGAGAAAGACTTTGTCTCTGCAGGTCAATACATTAGCTCTATTGAAGGCTATATCTCACACAGCCTAAAAAAGTGCCTAGAGGATGACCATAAGTACCTTCTTCAGGTAGAGTGGGAAACTCTTGAAGCACATACGGTAGGGTTTAGGACTTCTGACGTTTATCAGAAGTGGAAGAAGCTCCTCCATCATTATTATGATCCTTTTCCTGTGGTGGAGCACTATGTGAACATCTAGGAGTTTCTACCTTCTTAAGCAGCGGATTTCAGTTTCCTTTCGTCTTTAGGGTATCCCAAGATAAAGGAATCCAAGTAAGTGAGTACATAACCCTTGAATGGTCAAAACATGAGAAAAAGCATCCTACTCCTGATGACGGTTTTTATTCTTAGTCTGATTGATGCCTGTATATGCAGGGATTCTAAGTATCTGGACTTTGAGGGAATTACCATAGTAGTGGATGAACCTACTATTTCTCAGGGAGATAGTCTGGTACTTTTCCTGGAACCCCTGGATGTGAGGTATGTTGGACAGGCTTCTCCAACTTTTTCTTTATTCTCTTCTACCTATGCGGCCATAGATTGCGACTATGGATGGGGAGGATTAAAGTTCCCCCTTTCATCTGTGAGCATTAGCAGTGATCAAGGCTTCAATTCTGACTATCCTGCCGGAACTGAGTTAAATGAGCTATTCTTTCTGGATACCTACATTTATGAGTTCCCAGGTGATGAAAGAATCAAGCCCTTGGCGGAAGTAGACTTAGAGAGCCTGATCTCATCCGAACTCATTCTACGAGAATTTCCTACTGCCTCCAAGGAGCATGTTTTCCGAATAGATCTCATACGCGAAAAGGGAGATACCCTAACGGCCTTCTCTCCTGCCGTAAGCTGGGAGTAGTTTTCTGAGAGTTTTGTACTTTCATGTCAACGAAGGTTGTCATGATACATAGCTGGCTCCAAAAGCCCTATCCTTTTCTTTCTTCTCTTAAAGCCAGAATTCTTTTAATTCTTGTCAGCAGCATCTTTGTGTATTTCTTCCTCCTGATTTACCAACCTTTCGGAGGAGCTGAGGTCCCGGATAAACCCACCTTCTTTATGGGTTTCGCTATTTCTGTTTTCATAGGCTTAGCTTCTAATTACCTCTTATTTCCTACTCTATTTCCCAAATGGTTTGTCCCGGAAGAATGGACCATCAGAAAGGAAATTCTCTTACTAGGAGGTGCCTTATTCCTGATTTCTATCTTGAATTACCTCTACAACTCCATCATAGGTGCCAACTATGCGCCTCAGCACAGCTTGCTGGAATTCATTGGCATCACCCTGGCTATTGGCGTTTTCCCCATTCTGGGACTCATCTTTTTCATAGAGCTGTACATGCGTAGAAGAAATGAGGACGTGGCTAAAAAGCTTTCCATACCTCTACAGATTAGTCCAGACAAGAAGGTTCCCCAGGAAATAGTAAATATCTCTTCTGACAACTTAAAGGAGGGAGCCTTCTCACTACAACTCGAATCCTTTTTATTTGCTTCTGCTGAAGGGAACTACTGTACCTTATTCTTCCTGGAGAATGAACAATTACAGAGGAAACTCCTGCGTCTCAACATGAAAAATCTGGAAGGACAGTTTCAGGCCTTTCCATCCGTCATCCGTTGCCACAGGTCCTACCTAATCAATAAGGAAAAGATTAAGCAAATGAAGGGGAATGCTCGTAGTCTCGTACTTAACATGGAAGGATATCAGGGAGAAATTCCTGTTTCAAGAGCCTTTTCCAAAGAAATGCTATCTGGTTAGTTCTCCTCTTATTCTACTCTTCTCTATTATGCAGCTTTTCCAACGTCCAACTCTATGGCTACTTACATTCCTACTCCCTCTTCCTTTACAGGCGCAGGAAACTAATGCCTATCCTAATGTGGTATTCATCCTAGTAGATGATTTAGGGTGGAAGGATACGGGCTTTATGGGAGGCGATTTCTTCCATACGCCGCATATAGACCAACTGGCTTCAGAGAGTTTGATTTTCACCCAAGCCTATGCAGGAGCGGCCAATTGTGCGCCAAGTCGGGCCTGCCTTCTCACTGGTCAGCAAACTACCAGGCATGGCATCTTTACAGTGGGGCCTTCTGAAAGAGGTAAGACCGAAACAAGAAAACTGATTCCTATACAGAATACAGATACACTTTCTCATGAACAACTCACCTTCATCCACTTATTCCAAGAAAGGGGCTATCAAACGGCTTCTATCGGAAAATGGCATCTAAGTGAAAGCCCCGAATTACAGGGGTTCGATCATAATATTGCAGGGAGCCGGAGAGGTAATCCCGGTAAGAATGGTTATTTCTCTCCTTATCATGCTAAGCCTCTAGAAGATGGCCCTGAGGGAGAAAACCTCACCGACAGACTCACCATTGAAGCCATCAGCTTTATCAGGGAGAATAAAGATCAACCCTTCTTTTTGTATCTCCCTTACTATGCTGTGCATACCCCATTGGAAGCAAAGGACCATCTGATCGCTAAGTACCAACAAAAGAAACAGGCGAACCCCACTGATATTCATCCTGTGTATGCTGCCATGGTAGAGAATACAGATTGGAATATTGGCCGATTACTAGACGCTCTGGATAGCCTGAACCTTAGTCAACATACGTTGGTCATTTTCACTTCGGATAATGGAGGTATAGCATCCCTCTCTTCACAATCCCCCCTCAGAGCGGGTAAAGGTTCCTATTATGAAGGGGGAATTCGTGTCCCTTTGACCCTAAGGTGGCCCGAGAAATTCTCCCCGAGACAGATTAGCCAACCTGTTAGCTTCCTGGATTTCTTTCCTACTTTCTCAGAACTCCTGGATTTACCCATTAAGGAGTATGAAACAGACGGACTGAGTTTATTCAGAACTATAGAAGGTGATACTTTAGGAGATAGGTCCTTATTCTGGCATTTTCCTATTTATTTGCAGGCCTATAATGGTGAGAAAGACCAAGCCAGAGACCCACTATTCAGGACCAGGCCAGGATCAGTCATTAGAAAAGGAAGATGGAAACTCCACCACTATTTTGAAGATGACGCTTATGAGTTGTATGATCTCCAATCAGATCCAGGAGAACGAACAAACTTGGCCAAAGAGGTTCCTGCCAAACTAGAAGCAATGCAAACAGTCATGGAGAATTACCGAACAGAACTCCAGGCACCTATCCCATCTGTCCCTAATCCTCTGTATAAAGAGTAGACTTTTTCCAACTCATCCCTAATCCCTCCCATTGGTACCATTCTTTTTTGGGAGAAAAGAGTCCGCCATACTTTTAGCCCATCACCATTTTAATTCTCATTCATATGGCACTCAATAAAACGGAACAACAGCGCATAATAAGTAAATATGGAACCTGGGCAATTGTAACAGGAGCTTCCTCCGGCCTGGGAAAAGCCTTAGCAGAAGAGTTGGCTGCCGCAGGCATGAACCTCATACTGGTAGCCAGAAGAGAAGAGATTCTTAACAGTATGGCCCAAAAATTCAAAAGCCAGTTTGGGATCTCCACCGTTACGCTTTCCGCAGATTTATCTAGTCCTAAAGGCCTGGAGGCTGTTAAAGAAATTTCACATAATCTGGATGTAGGTCTCCTGGTTACGGCAGCTGGCTTTGGTACTTCTGGTAGGTTCTTAGCTGCCAATATGGAAGAAGAGCTCAGCATGCTCTCGGTTAATTGCGAGGCTGTCTTAACACTGGTCCACCATTTTGGCAATCAATTTAAAGCAGCCAAGCATGGGGGCGTTATTCTCTTCAGTTCCATCGTGGCCTTTCAAGGCGTTCCTTACTCCGCCCACTATGCTGCCACCAAAGCCTATATACAAACCCTGGGGGAAGGACTGGCTGTAGAATGGAAAGGTTCGGGAGTAGACATACATATAGCTGCACCCGGACCAGTGAAAACAGGTTTTGGTGAAGTAGCCAATATGGACATGGAAAGTGCCCAGGATCCTAAGGTACTCTCTGCACAGATCCTAAAGTCTGTGGGGAGGAGAACAATCTCTTTTCCAGGTATGCTTACCAAGTTTTTAACAGCATCTTTAAGCATGCTCCCAAGATGGGGAAAAGTTCGCGTCATGAAACTAGTCATGAGTGGCATGACCAGGGCGGACTTAAGCTAAGAACCCTAAGCCATTTCTCATTCATAGATCCCTGTTGACAGTTTGTATCAACAGGGACATTCTTTTGTCGAAAGTTAGCTAAAAAGTGGTAGTGCAAGCTTAAACAGGTATCTATAATAGTTGAAGGTTTGCCTTATATCAAAGAGGGAAAAGTCATCTAAAAAATTGCAAAAAATCGGGGATTTGAAGGTTTATTCAATCATTTCATAAACAAATTAAGATAACTGAATATTTGAATATGCCGTTCAACTTTCCTAAATTATGGCTTCGACTCTTTGACATGTAGGCCAATCATGAAATTTTTAGTACTCGCAACATCACAAATCTAATTATGCAAGACTACTACTTAACCACCCGTAATTGGTTGGTGAAGGGTAAAGTCCTGCTGTTAACCACACTAATGGTTTTGTGTGTAACAGCTGGATATGCCCAAACTAGGACGGTCACCGGGACCGTTACCGGAGCAAGTGGGGAACCTTTAGTTGGCGCTTCTGTGCTGGTAAAGGGAACTCAACAAGGGGCTCTTACAAATAGTGACGGAGCATTCTCCGTGGAAGTAGGCCCTAACGACAACATACTGGCAATTTCCTATTTAGGGTTTAATACCCAGGAAATTTCGATCGACGGACAAAGCAATCTTTCTATTAACCTATCTGAGAATACTTCCTACCTCGACGAGGTAGTCGTGGTTGCCTACGGAACTCAGAGGAAAGAGACTGTTACAGGTGCGGTAGCAGGAGTAAAAGGGGTAGAACTCGTTAAGTCTCCTGCAGTTGACCTGTCAAACTCTCTCTCTGGTCGTATACCTGGCCTGGTAGTAATTAATACCAATGGTGAGCCAGGAAATAATGATACCAGGATCACTATACGTGGTTTGAATACATTAGGGAATTCCAGTCCTCTTATTGTAATTGATGGGATTCCTGACAGAGACGGTGGACTGAGGAGATTAAGTCCCCAGGACATTGAGTCTATCTCTGTTCTGAAAGATGCATCTGCTGCCATCTATGGAGCCCGTGCAGCAAACGGTGCTATCCTGGTAACCACTAAGCGTGGCAAATCAGGGAAACCTACCGTTACCTATGACATGAACTTTGGATGGTCACAGCCTACTGTGATCCCTGAAATGTCTAGCGCTGTAGAATACGCAAACATCATGAATGAACTGCCTATTTATCAGTCAGTTCCTGTTGGTGAGTGGGATGCAGCATGGCAAAGTGTAAAAACTACGGGAACTTATACTTCCCCTACCCCAGGCGTACCTACCATTAATGCGAACTTTAGCCCTGAGGCTGTTCGTCTACATGGAGAAGGATCAGACCCATGGGGATATCCTGATACTGACTGGTTTGATGATGCTTTCAGAGATTGGTCTCCACAAAACAGACATAATCTTCAAATCAGTGGTGGTAGTCCCAACTTCCGCTATTTAGCATCTCTCGGATACTTACACCAGGACGCTATCTATAATAACTCAGCTACCTTTTATGATCAGTATAGTGCCCGTATCAACGTGGATGCTGATGTAAATGAGTACATCAAAACCCAGGTTGGGGTGGTACTAAGAAGAGAGGACAGAAACTTCCCTACCATAGGTTCTGGTGCCATCTTCAGAATGCTGATGAGAGGTAGACCTACGGAGCCGGAAGTATGGCCTGATGGAAGACCTGGACCTGATATTGAGAATGGTGAGAATCCATATGTAGTTACCACTAATGCAACTGGATATGATAGACAGCCAACTGATTATATTCAGACTAATGCTTCTGTTGAAATCTCTAATCCATGGATTAAAGGTCTAAGCCTTACTTTGATGGGATCTATAGACTACAGAAGAGATGAGCGTAAACTATGGCAAACGCCTTGGGAACTGTATTTCTGGGATAGACAAACTTTTGAAGCAGATGGAGTAACTCCATTCCTGACTTCAGCTGTAAGGTCTCCCATTAAAGATCCCCGTTTGACTCAGTCTTCGCGTTCACAGCTAAACATTAACCAGACTGCCTTATTGAAATATGACTTCAACATTGGAGAAGATCATACCTTTGGACTGATGGCAGGTGTAACCAGGGAGACATTTGAAGGATCTAACTTCTTGGCCTTCAGAAGAAACTTCATTTCTCCAGCCGTTGACCAGATATTCGCGGGTGGTTCTGAAGAGCAAAATACTGATGGAGGTGCTTTTGAACGTGCCAGACTAGGTTATTATGGACGTGCACAGTACAACTACAAGGATAAATATCTTGCGGAATTTATCTGGCGTTATGATGGTTCTTATATCTTCCCGGAATCTGACAGATTCGGATTCTTCCCTGGAGTTCTGGCAGGATGGAACATTTCTAATGAGCCATTCTTCAACGTAAAAGGAATCGACTTTTTGAAGCTGAGAGCTTCTTATGGTGAGATGGGTAATGACCAGGTATTCTTTAACGATGAGCTTCAGGAATTTGCCTATCTGTCTACCTTTGGATTTGGGCAGTACCCTATTGGAGGAGTGGTAGTAACTACCCTGAATGAGGCCCTTCTGGCTAACCCTAACTTTACCTGGGAGAGAGCTAATAATACTAACATAGGATTAGATGCGACCTTGTTTAGAGGACAGATAGATCTGACCTTGGAGTACTTCTCTAACACTCGTGATCAGATCCTGATCCAGAAGACAGGTTCTACGCCAGCTTCTTCCGGAATCAATAGTCTTCTCCCCCCAGTAAACGCCGGAGAAGTAAAAAATTCTGGATTTGAATTTAACGTAGCATGGAATGGTACAGTAGGCGATAAAGGCCGATTCCGCATAGGATTAAACGGTGGCCAAGCGAGAAATGAAGTGATCTTCCTTGATGAAGTTCCTGGAATACCTGACTATCAGAAGCTTGAAGGCAAACCAATTGGTGCCTATTTAGTTTATGAATCAGATGGTGTATTCAGAAATCAGGAAGAAATCTCTGCTAACACCATAGATTATAGTGGTGTAACAGGACAACTACTGCCAGGAGACATGAAGTTCAAAGACCTAAATGGTGATGGCGTTATTGACGCAGATGACCAGACCAGAATCGAAAATAGTATTACTCCTAACTTTAACTTTGGAGGTACTGTTTCTTTCACATGGGATGCCTTTGACTTCTCAGCACTGTTCCAGGGAGCTACCGGAGCCTTCGCCAGATTCCAAACTGAATCAGGGGATATCGGAAACTTCCTGAAGTACAACCACGACAACAGATGGAGCATTGAAAATCCAAGTAGTGAGCATCCACGTCTGGCTAGTAGAGGAGATACTTACTATACTGGTGGAAACTTTGGAAATAACACTTATTTCCTCTTTAGCAAGGATTTCATCCGTCTGAAGAATATTGAACTAGGATATACTCTTCCTAACTCTATTATGGAGAAAGTGAAGATTGCCAATTTGAGAATTTACGTGAACGCGTTAAACCTTGTTACTTTTGCTGATCAGGACATTTTTGATCCTGAGGTAGAAGATGGAAATGGACAATACTATCCACAAAACAGGGTAATCAACACAGGACTCAGTGTAACTTTTTAATTACTCATAAACAATGAAGATGCTTAGACTTACAAGCATACTACTCGCAGGTCTCGTCATCATGACTACAACGTCATGTAATGATGACTTCCTGAACACTCAACCGCTTGACAAGATTTCAAGTGAAGCCACCTGGGCCGATGGCCCCTTAGCAGAAGCATTTATATTTAATGTGTATTCATTCCTCGGATACGGAGGATTTGAAGAACAAGGTCTTTCAGCTCTTACAGATGAAGCCATGTTCACCCATGCTGGTAGAAACATCAATACCTTCACAGAAGGTTCTGAAACACCTTCTAACTTAGCATGGACCAGCCCAACATATAATTGGGATAATATGTACTTGGCCATCAGACAGGCCAATATCGCGATAGAAGAGCTTCCTACTTCTACCTTCTCAGATGACATTTTGAGAGATAGACTGTTAGGTGAAGCACTATTCTTGAGAGCTTACTATTACCATCAGCTGTTAAGGTACTATGGTGGGGTACCTATCATAGACCGTACCTACGGCTTGGATGAAGATTACTCCATAGCCAGAAGTTCCTTCGAAGAAACGGTGAACTTCATCGTAGGAGACCTCGATGAATCAGCCAGATTACTCACCGGAAAAGCTGAAGGTGCAGGTAGAGCTTCCAGATTAAGTGCAATGGCACTTAAGGCAAGAGTACTGCTATATGCAGCTTCTGACTTACATGATGGGCCTACAGCCAGCGCCAATTCTCAGACATTAGCAGGTTACTCTAACCTCGAGTTAGTGGCCTATACTTCTGGAGACCAGAATGCCCGTTGGAGAGCAGCACAGACTGCTGCTAAAGCTGTTCTGGATGAAGGAGTAGGATACAAAATGGGACTTGCTTCCCCTGTTTCAGCTGAAGAAGGACGGATGAACTACATTTCCATGTCTATGGGCGGTGGTAGTTCTGTGGGAGATGCTGCAGCCACAGTAGAGCTTATTTTCCAGCGTACGCATACTTCCCTCTTTACACAGGAAAGTCAGTGGCCTCTGGGAGGTATTCACTTTGGGGTAAATAATGGCCCTAACGGATACCACAACTGGGCAGGTAACACGCCTATCCAGCAGTTAGTGGATGATTATGAAATGATGGACGGTTCCAGCTTCGACTGGAATAATGCAGATCATGCTGCTCAGCCATTTGATAATCGTGATCCTCGTTTCTATGCTACCATACTATATGATGGTGCAACATGGAAGCCAAGACCTTCTGACGTAATAGGGATAGACCCTGTGAGCCAGATTCAGTCAGGTGCCTATGATGACGGAGCTGGTGGAATCATCAACGGAGTTGATACCCGTGAGTCATCCATAGAAAACTGGAATGGTAGTAGAACCAGCTACTATGTACGTAAGTTCATAGATCCAGATCCGGCATTGGCTGACAACCGTTCTAATGCACAGGTAGTTCCATGGCCATTTATCAGATATACTGAAGCTGTATTAAGCTATGCTGAAGCCAGTATTGAACTGGGTGAAGAAGCTGAAGCAGTAGCCTGGTTAAACCAGCTGAGATTCAGAGCAGGTATGCCTGCCATTACTGACTCAGGAAGTGATCTGGTAAATCGTATGAGAAATGAGCGTAGAATTGAGCTGGCTTATGAGGAGCACAGATACCATGATGCCAGAAGATGGATGATAGCTGAGAATACCCTCGGAACTATTATTCAAGCATTGGATGTATCAGCGACCTTAAAGCCTGGAGCTACGGCTCACGTACCTTACAAATATGATCCGGAAGTATATGATTATACTTACACACCGGTATCAAATACAGAAACGGAAACACGTACTTGGGTGGATAGAATGTACTACAGGCCTATTGCCAGAAATGAAGTCAACAGAAATACGCTGTTGGTTCAAAATCCTGGTTACTAGGAATTATCCACATACACTGATCGAGAAAATCTACCCCTTTTGTTAAGGGGTAGATTTTCTTAATTTAACATATATGACTACTGCTAT
>JBCBKZ010000350.1:0-5910 GCA_038520955.1 Bacteroidota bacterium
GATTTTTAGTGCACTATATATTCTCCTAAACCCTAATGGAACACCAGAAACCCTCATCATAAGAGCTACAGGAACCCTGGGAATTCTCATGCTACACATGATCCTGATAATAGGGCCACTGGCAAGATTAAATAATAGATTTTTACCCCTTCTTTACAATCGTAGGCATTTTGGAGTAAGCATGTTTCTGATAGGGGCTATTCATGCCATTTTTAGCATCATACAGTTTCATTCCTTAGGGAATGTGGGGCCGATAGAAAGCATATTCATTTCAAATACCGATTATAGTTCTCTCGCAGATTTCCCCTTCCAGGTATTAGGTTTTTTAGCATTTATCATCCTGTTACTGATGGCCGTAACCAGCCATGATTTCTGGCTGGCTAACCTCTCCCCCAAATTTTGGAAGGGCTTACATATGCTTGTGTATGTAGCTTATGGGTTACTCATCATGCATGTGATGCTGGGTGTAGTTCAGTCTGAATCTCACTCAGGGGCAGTTGGATATTTAGGGATGGGGCTAGTCATGATTGTGGGTTTACATATAGCTGCAGGGGTTAGGCAGTTAAAGACAGATAAGGCAAGTAAGGCTGATGCCAGTCATTTTGTAAAAGTAGCACCTCCAGAAGAGTTCATAGATGGTAGGGCTAAGATGATCGTATCCGGTAAAGAGAATATCGCCATCTTCAGAAATGGAACTACCTACTCAGCCATCTCCAACATATGCAAACACCAAAACGGCCCCTTGGGAGAAGGGAAAATCGTAAATGGCTGTGTGGTCTGCCCATGGCATGGCTATGAGTATCAACCTGCTGATGGTTGTTCTCCTCCTCCCTTTACGGAGAAAGTCTCAACCTATGACCTAAAATTAGAAGACGGACATATCTGGGTGAAAACCCTCCCACATCCGGAAGGAACCTATGTAGAACCCTTAACCTTACACACATGAAAAAGAACCAGGAAGCTTACTACATAGGATATCTACCTTCTATGCCGAAAGATTTTCGGAAATGGGTGAAGCCAGCTGTCATCATAGGAATACTACTTGCTATGGTATCTGCCTTCATTGTGGGTACTTCCCAGACACCCTCTGAAGCCAGTAAATATGAACTAGGAAAGCTCACGGAGATAGAGGGTGTCATCCTCTCCCAGCCCTTTCCTGTAATGAGAGTAAAGGTAGGGGAGAATGAACAGGCTAAGCCATTGTACCAGACTCTCCTATTAATGGACTTTGGTAAGTTTGGAGCTGATCAGACCTTGGCTGAACTTGAAAAGATGGCTCAGGCAGAAGGAGGGAGCCTTGCTGATATGAAGGTCAAGGTCTCAGGTACGCTGGATTACAGAGAAGGAAGAGTGATCTATGAGCTGACCAAAGGGACGGACGCCATTCTAGACATGAATCCCTTGGCAGAGAATGAGAAAGTGGGATTAGCATTGGAAAGGAAAGAATTAGGCCCAGGATCTTTCAAGGGAGAAATTCTGGATGGGAAATGCTATTTTGGGACTATGAAGCCTGGAAGTGGTAAGCCACACAGGTCTTGTGCCGTACGCTGCATAGCCGGAGGACTACCTGCTTTTTTGGGAGGGCCTGGAGCAGACGCCCCCATTTTACTTAAAGGAACAAATGCCCAATCTATCAATCAGGAACTTTTGCCTCTTGTCGCAAAAGAAGTTACTATAAGTGGAGAATTGGTTCAGTATGAAGACTGGTGGGTACTAGAGACCAGCATGGACCAATTGCAGATAGTAGATAGAACCAGCGCTGACTGGATTCAGGACTGTATTACCTATAATCGCTAACATCACAAGGAGGACCTATGACACCCCAAACTCAATTTGTAAAACCCGTAGAAATTGCTCGTGTTGAAGACCTAAAAGAAAAGGAACCATCTGGAGCCATGGTAAAAGGGACAGATCTCGTCATAATCAAGTATGAAGAGAAGGTATCTGTATTGTATGGAAGGTGCTTGCACAGAGGGGCTTTACTTAAGAATGGAAGTATAAAGGGGCATAATTTGGTTTGTGGGGTGCATAATTGGGATTACCGATTTGACACCGGGGTGAGTGAATATGAACCCTCAGAACGTCTCTATAAGTTTCAGGAGATCATTCATGAAGGAGGCGTTTGGATAGATGAACAAGAGGTAGCAGAGTTTGAGGAGCATGATACACCGCCGGCATTCAATAGAGACTCTTACCTGGGTGCTTATGCAGATACCCATCCTGAAGAAACAGAGCCTTATACAAAATTTATAAAAGAACTAGCTCAAAACGGGCTGAAGAATTACGGACATCATGGCCCTACTGTAGCCATGGGCGTAGACAGAAATACCCTCCCAAAGTGGGATGACATCATCATGTTGCCTGCCCAGTTGGCAGACAGACCCTTATTAGATGAGGAGGAGGTATCTACCTCCGTAATTATTGGCGGAAAAGCAGAGAAGCCCCTTCAGCTGGATATTCCCCTCTTTGTATCAGACATGTCCTATGGTTCTCTCTCCAGAGAGGCAAAGCTGTCCCTGGCCAAGGGGGCAGAAATGGCCGGAACAGGGATTTGTTCAGGAGAAGGAGGCATGCTACCGGAAGAACAGGCAAGCAACAGTCGCTATTTTTATGAGCTGGCCTCTGCCAAGTTTGGCTTTAGCTGGGACAAAATCGCGAAAGTGCAAGCTTTCCATTTTAAGGGAGGACAGGGGGCCAAAACCGGAACAGGCGGACACCTACCTGGCCATAAGGTAGTAGGAGAAATAGCCAAAGTACGTGGACTGGAAGAAGGGAAATCTGCAATTAGTCCAGCTGCCTTCCCGGACCTAAAAACAGTCGCAGACTTTGAAGGAATAGCCAAGGAAGTGAAGCGTGTCAGTGGAGGAATCCCTGTGGGCTTCAAGATGTCTGCCAATAGATTAGAGGCTGACCTGGAGTTTGCCTTGAAAGTGGGCGTTGACTACATCATTCTGGATGGGAGAGGGGGAGGAACAGGAGCCGCTCCTTCCATCTTGAGGGACCATATTTCCATTCCCACAATTCCTGCCTTGGCGAGAGCCAGAAAGTTTTTGGATAGGGAAGGGGTAAAGGACGTAACCCTTATCATTACAGGCGGCCTAAGAGTGGCACAGGATTTTGCCAAGGCTTTAGCCTTGGGAGCAGATGCCGTTGCGGTTTCTAATTCGGCCCTGCAAGCCATCGGCTGTTTGGGCATGCGTGCCTGTAATACAGATTTCTGTCCAGTGGGTATTGCTACTCAGAGGACGGAGCTACGCGCTCGTTTGGAGATAGCACGCTCAGCCAAGCAACTCTACAATTTCTTCGACGCTACAACGGAACTTATGAAGGTACTTGCCAGAGCTTGTGGGCATGATGATCTCAGCAAATTCCGTCATGAAGACCTAGCTACCTTTAACTATGACATGCACAGATTGGCAGGCGTAGCTTATGCGGGCGTGAACCCTATTTAGGGACCGCCATTTCATCTTGAGGATTGGAATTCCCCTCCCTAAATAGTATCATATTTAGGAAAATGGAACTTGTTGAATAGCCTTCAACCCAAACACCCCACCCATGAAATACCTGCAAAATGTATTGCTGGCAATCTGCTGTTGCCTATTCTCGACTTCATCTGTTTTTTCTCAGTATGCGCTGGAAGAGGCGCTAGGGGCTCCCTATGTCCAATCTATTCATCCTTCTGAGGATAAGCAGAGCTTGGCTTGGGTGGTAAATGAAGCTGGGGTAAGGAATATCTGGTATACAGAGATTGACAATGTACAGCCAATCAAGCTGACAGATTATACAGATGATGATGGGCAAAATATTTCTCAGGTATCCATCTCTTCTGGCTATGTCATCTTCGTAAGAGGGAATGGAAATAACCGTCAGGGCCAGCCAGCCAATCCCGCGAGTCTGGCTATTACCCCCCAAAGGCAAATTCTCAGGTTAAATCTGACTAGCAAAAAGGTAGATGTGATAGCTTATGCTTCTGGTCCTGTCCTCAGACCCGATGGGAAAGGACTCATCTATGCAAAAAGCAGAAAGGTCTACATGGTTGAAGACCTAACGGAAGATCAGCTAAGTACACGGATTTTATTTGAAGCCAGGAATGGAGCAGGAGAGCTTTCATGGTCTCCCGATGGAGGTTCTGTGGCCTTTGTAAGTAACAGAGGGAATCACAGCTTTGTAGGGGTGTATTCTCTTTCTGCAGATAAGATTACCTGGATGTCACCTGGATTTGGGTTTGATGCTGATCCCGCCTGGTCTCCCGATGGAAAACAGCTGGCATTTATCAGAATGCCGGGACAGAATAAGGACCAGCTTTTCAACATTATGGGAGGACGAGAATTTGAAATCATGGTAGCCGATGTCCAAGGTGGCACAGCTAAGTCCATATGGAAATCTCCTGCAGATGACGGAGGCTTTTCCCAATATTATCCTTCCCATCCCCTCAGATGGACTAAGGGGAACAAGATTCTCTTCTATTCTGAACATGAAGGATGGATGCACATTTACGCTATGAATCCTGATGGAACTGAGGTAACAGACTTGATAGAAGGAGAATGCGAGGTAGAAAATTATGACCTGACTGTGGATGAGAAGGCTATACTTGTCACTAGCAACTGCGAGGACATCAACAGACGTCATATCTGGAAAGTGAACATAAGCTCTGGCGCCTCAGAAATGCTAACCGAGCAGGCGGGCATACAGACTAGTGCTATCAGTTTAGCCAATGGAACTATTGCCTACAGAGAAGGAACTGCCGCAAGCCCTATTTCTGCCATTCTCCATAATGGAAAGAGTAAATCGAATCTGGTAGAGTTATCGAAGGAATTCCCTGGAAATCAGCTCATAGCTCCCAAAGCTGTAGAGTTTGTATCCTCGGATGGGATGAATATTCATGGGCAGTTATTCCTTCCGAAAGGAAAATCTGAAGGTAAAGCACCTGCGGTCATATTCATGCATGGAGGTCCCATGCGCCAGATGCTACTGGGCTATCACTACAGAGGTTACTATGCGAATGCCTACGTCTTTAACCAGTATTTAGCCTCTAAAGGATATGTAGTTCTCTCCGTAAACTTCCGAGCGGGTATAGGCTATGGTCGGGATTTTAGAAGAGCGGATAAGCAGGGACCCAGGGGAGCTTCAGAATATAAGGACATACTGGCTGCAGGCAAGTATCTCCAAGGTCTCTATGAAGTAGATCCAGAGAAAATAGGTCTTTGGGGAGGATCTTATGGGGGATATTTAACGGCTATGGGCCTGGCAAAGAATTCAGATCTGTTTAAGGCCGGAGTAGACCTTCATGGCGTGCATGACTGGGCATGGAGAGGGAGGGATTTCTCCCCCGGTGGAAGTTGGGGAATTACAGAAGAGCTCATGGACTTGGCCTATCATTCTTCTCCCATCTCTGAACTACAGTATTGGAGTTCTCCTGTGCTGATCATCACGGGTGATGATGACAGAAATGTGATGTTCGGTCAGTCTATAGATCTGAAGAATAAACTGGACAAATTAGGTGTACACAATGAAACCCTGGTTTTCCCTGATGAGGTTCATGGATTTCTCAGGTATGAAAGCTGGTTAAGGACCTATACAGCTGCCGAGGACTTTTTTAATAGATTTTTGAGAGATAATTAGGGAAGGAAAGTTCGGGATACAAGGCATAAGGAAACCTTTTATCCTCATTCTCGAATCAAACAATGGGAAATTAGCTAGAAATGTGAATACGTTTCTGCTCCTAATCGTCCCCACCCATAACATCATTCTGAAATGGTGGCAATATTTTTGTACCTTTAATTTTTGAAGGAGATAAGATTTTCGTTTTTACCTTATTACCAACTAAATAACTAATTAATTCAACATTTACATGGCAGATAGCTTTAACAAAAAAGACAGAGAAAAGAAAAGAAGAAAAAAAAGAGAAGA
>JBCBKZ010000351.1:0-5899 GCA_038520955.1 Bacteroidota bacterium
ATCCCTCTTGAGGATTCTTCTTTCTGTCTTCTATAACCTGATCCAGTTTGACCAGGAATTCCAGTTGTGATAATTCCATAACATTCTTTCTCGCGGGGCGAATCTACTGTATCCTCATGAGGATTCCTTCTTCTTGCAGGTAATTTTTCAGTTGTGGGATGGGAATGCTCCCAAAGTGAAACACACTGGCAGCCAGAGCCGCATCCGCTTTTCCCTCTGTCAATACATCCAGAAAGTGTTGTTCTGTTCCAGCACCTCCAGAAGCAATGACGGGTATTTGTACTTCTCTGGAAATAGCTTCCGTAATTTCGAGAGAAAATCCATTCTTGGTTCCATCTGCTGCCATGGAGGTAAGCAGAATTTCCCCTGCTCCACGTGATTCCACTTCCTTGGCCCACTTGATAGCGTCCAGCTCAGTTGGCTTGGTCCCTCCATGTGTAAATACCTTCCAGCTACCGTCTTCGACTTTATTCGTGTCTATGGCTACCACTATACATTGGTTCCCAAACTCCGCGGACAGCTCATTCACCAGATCTGGATGACGAACAGCGGCGGAGTTCACACTCACCTTGTCAGCTCCTGAGTCCAGCAGGCGGGATACATCCTCTACTTTTCTGATGCCTCCTCCTACGGTGAAGGGGATGTTGATCTCCCTGGCGATCTTCCTTACTAGCTCTGCAAAGGTATCTCTCCCTTCCAGAGTGGCGGTAATGTCCAGAAAGGTCAGCTCATCTGCCCCTTGTTCTGAATAAGCAGCAGCTAATTCTACTGGATCACCTGCATCACGTATATTGACAAAATTGACCCCTTTAACCGTTCGCCCATTTTTGATATCCAGGCAGGGGATGATTCTCTTGGTTAACATCTGTTACTGATAAAACTGGCTAATGGTACTTAGACTTATCTTCCCTTCATAAATAGCTTTACCAACTATGACGCCGGGTATACCCATTTCCTGAAGCTGTTCAATGTCTTCAAATTTGCTGACTCCCCCACTGGCATTCAGGAAGATATCAGGGCTTTGTTCAAGGATCTCTTTATACAGTTCATATGAAGGGCCACTTAGCATTCCATCCTTGCTGATATCAGTACAGGTTACAAACTTCACCCCTTCCTCAGCATAGGCTCCTATGTATTCCAGCACATCTAACTCGGTAGCGTCCAACCAGCCCTGCACAGCAATGAATCTGTTTTTAGCATCTGCACTTAGGATGACCTTATCGGCACCTTCTTTCTCCAACCATGATAAAAATAGCTCCCTGTTCTTAGCGGCTAAGCTCCCTACATTGATTTGGGCGGCACCGCTTTCGAAGGCGATCTTCACATCCTCATCCTGCTTGATCCCTCCCCCAAAATCTATGGTAAGTCCTGTTTTGGTGGTCAGTTGCTCCAGCACTTTCCAGTTGAGTACTTTCCCTGCTTTGGCTCCATCCAGGTCTACTACATGAAGATGCTGTATCCCATGGCTCTCAAATGACTTGGCTACCTCCAATGGGTTTTCGTTGTAGACTTTCTTTCTCTCGTAATCTCCCTGCTCCAGTCTCACACATTTTCCTTCAATGATATCTATGGCCGGGATGATCCTAATCTTCTCACTCATACTGTTAGGCTAATAAAATTCTCCAATATTTTGGCGCCTGTCTTTCCACTCTTCTCAGGATGGAATTGGGTACCGTAAAAGTTTTCCTTGTGTAGAGAAGAAGAAAAATCCTGTGCATAAGGCGTGATTGAACAGCTATGTGGGCCTGGTTCCGCATAGTATGAGTGCACGAAATAGGCATAGGGAGCATCTCCCAGATTCTCCATCAAGGCTCCATTGGTTTGTTCCAGGGTATTCCATCCCATATGAGGAATTTTCAGGAAGGGATCATCACTTTGGAACTTCAGAATCTTATGGTCAAATATCCCCAAACAGCTTGTATCATTCTCCTCTGAATACGCACACATTACCTGCATCCCCAGGCAAATTCCGAATACGGGTTGCGTCAGAGAAGGGATCACCTTATCCAGCCCTACCTTTCTCAGGTAATTCATAGCAGTACTGGCCTCCCCTACTCCAGGGAAGATCACCTTGTCAGCAGACCGAATGACTTCCTCCTCATCACTTACGACAGGGTCTATCCCCAGACGGTTAAGTGCGCAGGTTACGCTCATGACGTTCCCTGCATTATACTGTATGATGACTACTTTCATAATACTCCCTTGGTAGATGGTATACCTCTTAATACAGGGTCAGGCGCTATAGCCATTCTGATGGCTTTTGCTAGTCCCTTAAAGATGGCTTCTATCATGTGGTGGGCGTTACTTCCTGTAGCTTCCACATGTAGGGTGCAGTTAGAGGCATCCGCAAAAGAATACAGGAAGTGTTCCAGCATCTCTACCGGGAAATCTCCTACCTTTTCTCTTTGGATAGGTGCGTTAAATGCCAGATATGACCTACCGGAGAAATCCAGCGCCACTCTCGCTTGAGCTTCATCCATAGGGAGCATGGAGAATCCATAACGTTGGATGCCTTTCTTACTTCCCAATGCCCTTGCCATGGCCTGTCCGAGTGCAATGGCAGAGTCTTCAATGGTATGATGTGGATCTATATGCAAATCCCCTTCTACCTTCACTTCCATGTCAATTCCTGAATGCCTGGCTAGCTGGTCCAGCATATGGTCATAGAATCCTACGCCCGTCTGGTTGTTAGCCTTGCCACTTCCATCCAGATGTAGGTTGATCTGAATCCTGGTCTCTTTGGTGTTACGAGTGATCTCCGCCGATCTGGCATCCTGAGTTTTGAACCAGTCAGCTATGCCTTTCCAGTCTTCCGTTTGGAGGATGAGCGTATCCGCCAATACTTCCAGGTCCCATTCATCATCCAGGTCGTCTGTACTTCTGCCTATGAGAATACCCTTAGCGCCCAGGTTCTTGGCTAGCTGAATATCACTTGGTCTATCCCCTACTACTATAGAGTTTTCCAGGTCGTACTCACCGGTCATATATTTCCCCAACAAGGCCGTGCCAGGTTTACGAGTAGGTGCCCCTTCTGCTTTATGTGTTTTGTCTATGTACACATCTTCAAAAAAGATTCCTTCTCCCTCAAATAGGGCCATCATCCTATTATGAGGAAGCCAGAAAGTCTCTTCCGGAAAGATATCAGTTCCCAGCCCATCCTGATTGGTGATCATCACTAACTTGTAGGTATGCTCTGCCAGGATTTGCTTTAGATAAGTAATAACCCCAGGTAAATAACTCAGTTTCTCCAGGCTGTCTACCTGGTAGTCCTCTGGCGGCTCGTGTATGAGTGTTCCATCTCTATCCAGGAACAGTACTTTAGGCTTAGACATAGGATAGTTTTTGTAAGCTGGTAATTAATGCCTGATTTTCTTCTTCACTCCCTACGGTAATGCGAAGACAGCCTTCGCATTGAGCCAGTTTAGAGCGATTTCTCACGATGATTTTTTCTTCTATGAGCTTTTGATAGAGCGTATCCGGCTCATCCACCTTCACCAGGAGGAAGTTCGCATCTGAGGGAAAAACATGCTTGACCATAGGTAGTTGGGCAAGTTCTTCCGTTAACCATTCTCTCTGCTCAATGATGTCAGCTACTACCTTATCTTTTTCTTCCACATGCGAAAGGGCCTTCAATGCCACTTCCTGAGTAATCCCATTCACATTATAAGGAGGCTTAATCTGATTCAGGATATTGATCAGAACCGGACTGGCAAAAGCCATCCCGAGGCGGATATTGGCTAGCCCCCATGCTTTAGAAAAGGTCTGGAGAATAACCAGATTAGGATGATCTTCCAGAGCTGACTGTATGAGACTAGGCCTGGAAGCGAAGTCTATATAGGCCTCATCTACGACTACGAGCCCGGTGGCTTTCTCCAATATTTCCTCAATGTCTTCCAGCTCCAATAGATTCCCTGTAGGATTGTTAGGAGAACAGAGGAATACAATTTTGGGGTTATCTTGTAAGGCATGTAGCATCATCAACATATCCAGTTGATAATCTTCTGTCAGGGTAGCTTCCGCTATTCTCACGTCATTAATGTCTGCACTCACTCTATACATCCCATAGGTAGGTGGGGTAACGAGAATGTGATCTTTACCCGGCTCACAAAAGGCGCGTATCAATAAATCTATGGCTTCATCACTTCCATTCCCCATAAAAATGTGGGGCGTAGATATGCCTTTGATGTCTGCAATTACCTCCTTCAGTTGGTGCTGCCCTGGATCTGGATACCGATGATGTTTCTCGCCATGAACGGACCCATAGGGGTTTTCATTGGCGTCCAGGAAGATCCCCACATTTCCAGCATACTCGTGCCGGGCTGAACTATAAGGTCTTAACTGCTTCAGGTGAGGTCTGAGCAAGTTTCGAATGTCCCACATTTTTGTCATGATCATTTACTCAGATTCAAGGCTTAAACCAGATTGAAGGGAATCCAGACGGATGCTCACCGCCCACTTATGTGCGTGTAACCCCTCAGCTTCTGCCATCTCTTCTACTACCGGTCCTATACGCTGTATGCCGTCTTCATCTATTTGTTGAAAGGTAATTTTCTTCACAAAGCTATCCAGAGATACCCCACTGGTAGCCTTCGCATAGCCAAAAGTAGGCAGAGTATGGTTTGTACCAGAGGCATAGTCTCCAATGCTTTCCGGAGAATAATGTCCCAGAAAAACGGAACCCGCATTGATGATCTTATCACTAACAGATTCTGCCTGATCTACTGACATGATCAAGTGCTCAGGTGCATATTCATTTACCAGATCCAGCATTTCTCCCATATTATGGAGGAGAATGGCCTTGGAGTTTTCAAGGGCGGCTTCTGCGATTTCTTTCCTGGGTAGTCTTTCCAGCTGAATTCTTATGGCGGAAAGGACTTCTGCTACCAGCATTTCATCCTTAGCTACCAGCAATACCTGGCTATCCGTTCCATGTTCTGCCTGCGCCAGTAGATCTGCCGCTACAAATTCTGGGTCGGCTGTTTGGTCTATCATGACAGCCACTTCTGAAGGGCCAGCAGGCATGTCTATGGTCAGGCCATCTTGTGATACCAGTTGCTTAGCCTTGGTAACGAAGGTGTTTCCAGGACCAAAGATCTTATATACCTGAGGTATACTTTCTGTTCCGTAGGCCATGGCAGCAATCGCCTGGGCTCCCCCCACCTTATACACCTGGCTAATTTTTAGCCTTCCGGCTATGTAAAGGATGGCAGGGTGTAGCTTTCCGTCCTTCCCAGGAGGTGAGCATACGACTATCTCTTCACAACCTGCTACCAAAGCAGGAATAGCGAGCATCAATAGAGAAGAAAATAGTGGAGCAGTTCCACCAGGGATGTAAAGTCCTACTTTTTGGATAGGCACACTTTTTCTCCAGCATAAAACCCCGGGCATGGTTTCCACCTTCCTGAACGGCTCCCACTGAGATCTGTGGAAGGCCTCTACATTAGCGCTAGCGGTATCTATCGCATTCTTGAGAGAATGGGATAGCGTCTGGTCTGCTTCTTTGAACTCCTCCTCTGTTACCTTGAGGGATTCCAACTTGACATCATCAAATTTTTCTGTGTAGGCTTTCAGAGCCTCATCTCCTTTGGCCTTTACCTCGGCCAATATTCCCTCTACTATGGGGCCTACCTCTTTCTTGGTAGCTGCAGGTCTGGTAAGTATGCCTTTCCAGTTTTCTCTTAAGGGATATTTTATAACCTCCATCTTATGTAATCATTTTCTCTATGGGCACTACTAAAATACCTTCTGCTCCTACTTCTCTCAAATTTTCTATAACTCCCCAAAAATCGTTCTCTTCTACCACGGAGTGTAGAGAACTCCAGCCTTCTTCTGCTAATGGCAGAATGGAAGGACTGCGCATACCAGGTAGAATATTTTTGATTTGTTCAATGGCGTCATT
>JBCBKZ010000352.1:0-5899 GCA_038520955.1 Bacteroidota bacterium
CTGTCTCCCACAGCATAGAGAGAAGCATCATACTTATCAGAACCATAGATTTCTATAGGAGAATTTTCCTTCCCTATGGAGTGTATTTGGATGGACTGAGTAGCAGAAAAGTTATACTGCTTTTTAATGGTCAGATTAGCTCTTTTGGCATCTCCTGCAGTGAGGAAATCTCCCGGTGTAGCAGGACTCCCTACAAACTCAGCTTCGGAAAAATCAGTTCCTGGTTTATACTTCCAAAGCTTCCACTTATTCTCCTCACTTAGGTCCCCCTTAGGCCTGGTAGTACAGTAAACATGCTCACCATCCTTAGTCCAAGAACCACTACCCGTCATACCTCCTATGGGTTCAAATAGCTTCTTACCACTGAGTGTATCCACAAAGTGGAGGGTAGCTATTTCTGCGCCAGCCAATTGGACAGCAACCACTGCCTTATCTCCTCTCTGGGTATACCATACAGCCTGAATAGAGCTTTTCCCGCTTGGGTCCAATTCCTCAGGATCAAATAGTAATAGCTCCTCATCTTCTAGAAGGGTGAATAGCTTAGCCTGATTTTCTCCTTTCTTTTTTCTGGTGAAAAATTTCCTATCTTCTACTAGTCTCAAGGGAGAAATGAGGTCTCTATTGGTGTAGGCCTCTATTTCATCTCTTAATCCTTCTACCTCTGGAAAGTGCTCATCAAGATAATCCAGAGTCGTTTGATGCTGTGTTTTAGTCCAGGCTTTTACTTCCTCTGAGTTTTTGTCTTCCAGCCATCTATAAGGATCTGTCAAGGTGATCCCATGGTAAGTATCTTCTACCCCATCTACCCTCGTAGCTGGAGGAGTAAATGGAGATGCATCTTGCGAATGATTGATAGGTGTCAAGGTATAAAGAGAATGAGAGGTTAGAACTAAGGAACCTGAATACTGTCTATATCGTTAATCTAGGAGCTTTTCTCGAAGACCCCTATCCATCTTAAGTAGCAGGAAGGGTCTACCTCCCTAAAATTCTGAACTCTATACAAAGTTAGTCCTAATGTAGGCGCCTCTTTGAGAATACGTCTATTGAGCGCCTTAGGGTCATAATGTCTGGAGAAATGCTGATACCACCCACTATATCTCAGCTCTGCCAATGGGTCCAACTTAGGGCTGTGCTGCTTAATCAGGTTAAAGGCAGGATCTACATGTATGGTATAGGTATGTGCCAGATAAAAAGGGAGAATGACAGCTCGTCCTCCCGGCTTAAGCACTCTCTCCAGTTCCTGAAAGAATTCCGTATCAGAGTTTCCTTCAAAATGCTCAAGTGAACAATGAAGGGTGATCCCATCTACAGATTGGTCAGGTAAAAACAGCTCCGAAGCATAGCCGCCTATCTTATCCTCATGAAGCCCTTTCGGAAAAATCAGGTCCTGCTGATAAGTAGTATTCTGGTATTTCTCTCTGATGATCTGGTAAAAGGGAGAAGTACAGGCCGCTATGTCTATGAAGACGGATTCCTGATCCAACCCCAGGAAATCCAGAGAAACATAATGCTCCAGAGTCTTCTCTGTAAAGTTTTGAAGGGGATCTTTTCCCCCTCCATAATAGCTTAATGGGTAAGGGGTCTGCTGTATATATTCTCTGTAACCGGAAACATCAATCTGAAAAGGTTTAACCGCTATGCCCATCTCTCTAAAGGCCTTCTCTAATTCGTCATCCTTAGCAGTATCCTCCAAATGCTCAATGGAGATATGTCCCTGCTTTACCTGCCTTCCGCCAAAAGTATTAGGGATAAGTGGGTTGATAGATGCCGTCTGGTTGATGACATCATGCGCCCATTGGTAGGCAGGTTTTATGAGGGTTTTCCAGTTCATTTATCGGTCAATGTAAACCTAGGCGAAAGATGTTTCGCCCTTACTTATCTAGTCACACCCAGATGCTTCCTTTCATATACGTAACGGCATTTCCTGCCAATTCTACTCTATCTCCTTTGAGGGTACACAAAAGGTCTCCGACTCTTTCAGAAATTTGCTTTGCTGTCAGTTCATTCTTCCCTAGTTTTTCAGCCCAGTATGGCGTAAGTGCACAATGAGCTGATCCCGTAACAGGGTCCTCATTGATACCGGCTCTAGGCCCAAAGAAACGAGACACAAAATCCACTTCATCTCCGGGAGCTGTGGCGATGATTCCACGAGTATCTACCTCATTCAGCAGGAAGAAGTTAGGATTCAGGCTAGCAATATCTGCTTCATTCTCATATACAACAAAGTAGTCTACAGACCTAAGGACTTCCAATGGTTTCTTTCCCAGGCCTTCTACAAGATTGGCGGGTGTTTTAGAGGGTTGGGGTTTTTGATTGGGGAAATTCATCACCAGCTTATCATTTCTTTTCTCTACTGTAAGCTCTCCACTTTTGGTTTGAAAGGTGAGGACGGGTTGGTTATATCCCAGGTGCTCAAAGAGGGTATGTGCGGTAGCCAGGGTAGCGTGTCCACAAAGATCTACTTCTATGGCTGGCGTAAACCATCGTAAATCATAGCTACTTCCATTCTTCACAAAAAAAGCCGTTTCAGAAAGGTTGTTCTCCTGGGCTATGGTCTGCATTTGCTCATCTGGAAGCCAGGTGTCCAGGGGGCAAATGGCAGCAGGATTCCCGCCAAATCTTTTAGAGGTAAACGCATCAACCTGAAAGAGTGTTAATTCCATTTGTGGGTATTAAGTAAGTGAAACTAGTAAAAGGGACTCTACCTGCCAAAAGCAAAAAATCCCCCTTCCCAAAAGGAAGTGGGGATCTCCGAGATCCTTACTTCTTAATATGTCTTATCTCAGCTGATGAGCTTAGCTTTCAGCTTGAAAATATCCTCTTTTAGTTGGCGTTGATCACTCTTCCTGACCCGCTTACGCTTACATCTAATGTGGGATTACCTCTGTATCTGATATCACCTGAACCTGTGATATTGGCTCTCAGGAATTCTGTCACGTATACTCTGGCAGAACCAGAACCTTGTATTCTGATATCTCCTTCTCTGGATAGTAGATCAAAGGCGCGGTAATCACCAGATCCACTGATTCTTACCTCCTGCTCATTCACTTCTCCTTGTATGGAAACTAAGCCTGAACCACTGATATCCGTATTCAAAGCATTTCCTTCCACATCCAATACAATGTCACCAGATCCATTCACCCTCAAGTCTACTTCATTACTATTAGTAGCAAAATCTATTCTCCCTGATCCGGAGAGAATGATATCTGTTACACTCCCTTCAAATACACTTTCACTAAATATGGAACCGGAACCAGATAGACTTACATAGGTCATCTCAGGTACTGTGATGAAGATTTCCAACTGATCGCTGTTACGGGTACACCTGAACATACGTATATCCCAGATCCCCTGACTCACATCTCTATCCAGTAAATCAATGATGTTTTGCTGTCCGCGAACCTCTACTAATTGGGATTCTCCTCTTCTAATGGTTACCCGGGCATCTGTTTGTAGATCTATCCCATCAAAAGAAGGAACAAAGATTTCTTCCACTATGACAGAGCCTTGTCCTCTTTCACAAAGGTCATTATCCAGGTCTATATAGCAAGAGGGTAGAAAACCCAGGACCAATAATCCTAATAGTAGGACTCGTAAATGTTTAACATTCATGTGCATGAAATTTAAGGTTATATGATGACGATTTGTATCCTAAGCATGCTTGTCATCATGGGAGCTTCCCTTCTTATGGAAAGCTTAAAACTGCTATTGGTCTCTGGCGCAGTTTTACGTCTAAATGGAGTGTGTCTGGCAAGGAAAAATTCTCCTAAAAAGAACTTTCTGTTTCTATAGACTATGAGAATAAACAGAGGCTGCACGAAAAATTCTTTTTTCTCCCGGGAATAAAATGAATGTACTCCTTGTCTAAGAAGAAAATCAATTCAACTCGACTTTATGAAACGTATCGTTTTTCCAGTTATCCCGGTTTTCATCCTGATGATGTGTATCTCCAGCCTGCTTGAGGCTCAGCCCAGAAGGAATATGGATCCTGAACAAATGGCTGCCAGACAAACTGAAATGATGACAAAAGAGCTTTCTCTGTCAGAAGATCAAGTAGCCATAGTTGACTCTATCAATCTATCCTTCGCAGGTCAATTGAAAGAAGTCATGGATGCCAATAAAGGGGATAGGGAAGGGGCCCGCGCTGCCATAATGGAAGTAAGAGGCCAACACAATGAGGCACTAAAAGCTGTACTGACAGAGGAACAGTTTACTTCCCTGGAAGCCATCATGAAAGAAAGAGAAAGGAGAGGCCCCAGAGGCGGAGGTCAAGGAAGAGGACCCGGTCAATAGTTCAATATTTAATTTACATGCAAGAAGTGATGAAAAAATCAATGTTTCTTCTCCTCGGATTCATGGTGTTTCTGGGAGGACTTAAGGCTCAGGAAGGGCCCCGTAAAAAACGAAAAGAAGCCCGTGAAGCTGTGCAGGCTTACATAGAAACTAATGTGTTTCCTGCCATCAGTGAGCAACGCGAAAAACTAGATGTATATCTGACCTCAGACGAGAGAGAAACTGTCGATGAAATAAGGGCTGAGTTACTGGCTCTGAGAGAGGAAATGAAGGCCATGAAGAAAGAGAAAAGAGCTCAGTTTAAGGAAACAGGGGAAAAGCCAGAGCCTACTGAGGCAGAAAAAGCTGAGATGAAAGCAGCAGCTAAGGCAAGAAGACTCCTCATGACACAGGCTTGGGAGATAGCAGATACTTATGAAGCTGAAATCGAGAGCCTGTTAGCCGAGATAGAACCTCAACAAGAAATCTGGAAGGAAGGGATTAAATCTATTATGGAAGACTTCCGTCCTGAAGGGAAGCCAGAAAGAGTACGTCCGGGTCATGGTGGAGAAAGGCCAGAAAGAATGGAAGGGCCCCGCGGAAGGAGAGGATTTGGGAGAAGAGGACCGGGTGGACCCGGGGGGATGATGGAAGCCTTCCAGCAACCTGTCAAGTTCTTACTATTTGAGGAGGATATGCTGGAGAAGGCAGAACTGGAGGAGGATGAGGGTGTAATGATTTTTCCTAATCCTACCCTGAATCAAAACCAGCTCTCTTATGAAGTGAAGGAGACAGGTAGAGTAAACATTCAACTACTGGATCAGCAGGGAAACGTCCTTCAAACGGTACTCAGTACTTATCAGGATGCTGGTAGCTATGAGCAGCAGATAGACTTGAGTGAGTTACAGCCAGGGGTTTATCTCTATCAGATCCAGACCCCCACTGGGACCAGTACGAAAAAGGTAATCAAACAATAAGGATCGTAATTTTTTGGAAGGTTAATGGTGGGCCTGTCATGAAAATGGCAGGCCCTTTTGGGGTTAGGTTCTATTGGAGGCAGAAATTGCCTGAGGTCGATTGTATCGACCTCAGATAGGCGTTAGCTGGTTAGGGAATACATTTCAGGCATTAGCGGTCGAGACATTCGACCACGGACGGAAGCGTTTAAACACTACTCTGTCCTAAGCGCCTCTACAGGATTTATGTGTGCGATTTTCAGGGAATGATAACTCACCGTCATAGCAGTGATGATCAGGCAAATCAAGCATCCAATGGCAAATACCCACCATCCTAGTTCTACTCGGTAAGAATAGCCATTAAGCCACTCGGTCATGATTTTGAAGGCAAAGGGAATAGCTATGATACACGAGATCATGATCAGAATGCTATAGCCCTTCGATAACAAAGTCCAGATACTCATCACGGAAGCCCCTAGCACCTTACGAATCCCTATTTCCTTTACCCGCTGGCTAACTACAAATTCTGATAATCCAAACAGACCAAGGCAACTGATAAGAACGGCCAGTATGCAAAAGATGGAGGCAAAGTTTCCTACCTGGGGAAGGCTTCAATTATACCTTTGTAGATGAGGAATACTACGTGAAGTTCAAGTCAGAAGAACAGGTAG
>JBCBKZ010000353.1:0-5889 GCA_038520955.1 Bacteroidota bacterium
ATCCTTACTTTTTATGGAACACTCCCCGGAAGAATAGGCTTTCTGGCAGGCTTTGGAGACCTTATAACTGCCGTTAGTAGTATCTGGGTAGCCAAGGTTGTTTCGCGAAAGTCAGCTAACTGGAAAGCTATTGCCCTTGGGTGGAATACCTTCGGCTTGCTGGATATCATCGCTACCTCTGCTACTGCTTTCATCCTCACCAAGCTATCCATAGAGACGGGTGTGCAAGGAGTAGAGATATTAGGAGAGTTTCCTTTCTGCTTTATTCCAGCCTTTGCCCCCGCTACCATCATCTTTTTACATGTCTCCATCTACAGAAAACTATTAAGGGGCTGACAATCAGGGTTTTTGTAGAAAAAAGTAGTGCTCTCTGATTTTCTTGTCATATGGCAAGATTTCTAAGAGAGGGCTGGTCCATCTTTGTAATAGAAGCTAAAACAATTAATTCTTTTACAAATGAACGGACAGAAAAATTTCATGTTGATTTTCAGATTTATCCCTCAGTTTGACTCTCAACCATCAGAAGAAGATCTGGCTACTCAGCGCCAGAAATGGGGAGCTTTCATAGGTAACATAGCCCTCTCCGAAAAACTGGTTAGTACCTATCAGCTAGGCTTTAACGCAAAGAAAATTAGTTCAGACCTCAGCGTATCAGAAGGTGTTCACGTAGCAGAATCCCAAACCCTGGGAGGAAATATGGTGGTGAAAGCCAAGACCATAGAAGAAGCTACTGAGATGGGTAAAGGCTGCCCTATACTAGAGATGGGAGGGACAGTAGAAGTACGAGAGATTCTCCCTATGTCCTAATCCTCATCACTCCATTTTTTCACATTTAACCATCACTTAACAATGAATACTAAGATGATTATTCTCATAATTGCTGTTGTATTGATTGCCTTAATAGGGGCAGGATTCTACAGAGCTACCAAGCTCAAAACCATTCATATAACCAAGTCGGTTACCATTGATGGTAGTAATCAAGAAGTCTTTGATATGGTACGCTATCTGGAAAACTTCCCTAGGTGGTCTCCTTTTCTGGCCCAGGACCCTGACCAAAAGGTGAAAGTAACCGGAGAAGATGGTCTACCAGGTGCTCAATATCACTGGGAAGGAAGGGAAGGTAAGGATGTGGGCTACCAAGAGTTAGTAGAGTTTACAGATAGCTCTTATGTAAAATTTGCCTGCACTATAGAAAAGCCTTTTAAAGCTAACCCCACTTTTGAGTATACCTTCTCTAAGGTCGCAGATGGGATTACCGTAACGCAGGACTTTCACCTGGAATCTGGCTTAGTAGATGCATTTTTCATGGGAATCTTTGGCGCAAAGAAAGACATAGAGAATACTAACCAGCTGGGGATGAATCTTCTAAAAGAAGCGGTAGAGAAGAGGTAACATAATTAATGTCGGACTTTTGTATCCTGGCCTCTGAAAGGAAGTGTCAGGATACAGCCATAGAAAATCCTATGAAATCCTTATTCACTATATGCCTCTGTCTGATGATCCAACTATCATGCGGGCAGAACATCTATAAAAGCTATCTCCAGAACGTCAGACAGGATCTCCGAAAAGGAATGAGCCTTCCTGTAGAAGACCTAAAACTGATAGGCTATGGAGCACTACACGGAAGTGCGAAAACAGAGGAAGTAGAGCTATTACTTTTGTCCGAATTAGGTAAGCATACTGATACCCTCTATTATTTTCCAGAGACGGATGTATCTACTGCCTATTTCTTCCAGCAATACCTGTCGAGTGGCGATCCGGAACTCCTTAAAGAGCTAGTAGATGCTTATGGGCAAAGAGTCCCTCAGGAGAAAAGCATAGAGATGTTTGAGAAATGGCGCTCCCTTCATGAGTTAGCTCAGAAGATGCCTATACAAGTAGTAGGCATAGATAAGATGGCTTCCTATAAGTTTGCCATTAGGCATTTGGCAGAACTGTTAGCACCAGAAACATGGACCTATGTTGATTCTCTGTTAAGTCTCCCATTAGAAGAGGAGGTTAGTTATTCCACCTATCCTGACTCTGACATCAAGGCCTTTGTTAAACGATTTCTGAAAGCCCTGGCCCAGAAACATCCACAAGGCAGAAGTGGAATTTGGGCTAAGCCTTTTTTTGAAGTACTTATTAACAATCTGGAGGCTACCCTCAGTGAGACTGATAGGAAAGAAATTATCTTCCAAAACTATCAGGATATGGGAGAGCTATATGCGTGGGAGGATGACCTCCACTTTCTCCGATTTGGCGTAGGCCATCTCATGAAGAGCAGGATTAATGGAGATGCCTCCTTTTTGGCCAAGCTGATCGAAAGAGAGGTTTACAAAGCAGAAGAAGTATTAAGCATCCAGTCTTTTTTATCTAATAGTGAGGTCCTATGGGGACTGCAAGAGGATGACGAAGGAAATTATGCGGGTTATACAACAGAAGCTGGTTATGGAATCTCAGACTATTGGCTGGAATACTATAAAGGGATAAAAAGCCTGAAGCGAATGAGCCTTTCTGATGTGACATTTTTCAGCCTGCGAGAAGAAGGCAGCCCATACAGGAAGATGAATAAGCTTGAACTTATCAAGATCAAGCGTTTACTAGGCAGGTCATATTGGGAACCTGAAAAGGATCTGGCTACTACTGACTACCTTGATGCAGCCATCCTCATTAGTGATTCACCTGCAAGTAGACCCTTAGCGGAATTATCCCTAACTTCCATGAAGTAGAGGGTAGAGGTATTTAGTGGGGAGAATATCCATTTCAATCGACGTCAACTGTGATCCGTACATTAAGCTTTCTTACCATTGGGATGTTAGGACTTCTGGCCTGTTCTCCCTTACCCAAAAAGAAACTTCGCCAGGTACAACTGGCACATACCTATGACTACAGAAATGATTCATTAGTAGTCTCGCTTGATAATCCCTTACCTAGTCCCTTATATGTAAAAACTTCGTCTGAGGACAGTCAGGTTCAGAATATTCTGAAGAACTTTTCCCCAATTACCCTAAACCCTTTTCAGGATTCTGTCTTTGCGTTTTCCCTTTCATACACTGAAACGGAACCCAAAATTCGGATATCTTCTACTTTCGGGAATCCTTTTGATTCCATGACTCAGAAAGCTCTGGTGTATCCATTTCCCAAAGGGAGGAAGTATAAAATCATTCAGGGGTATAATGGCAGTTTCTCTCACAACTCAGATTTTTCTCGTTATGCCATAGACTTTTCTCTGAAAGTGGGAGACACCATTTGTGCAGCAGCAGATGGCTATGTAGTGGGTGTGATAGAAGGCTATAAGCATGGAGGGAAAGACAGGAAGTGGCGTGATTATGCCAATTTCATTACGCTCTATCATCCTGAGATGAATATTCTCACGCAGTATGTTCATCTAGTGGAAAATGGGAGCTTGGTAGAGGTAGGAGATACTGTAAATGGTGGAGACCCCATTGGATTATCTGGATTGACAGGCTTCACTTCCATCTCACACCTGCACTTTAATGTGCTTTCCATAGAACCAGATGGGAGTAAATCTATTCCTGCTGACTTTCAGAATGGGGTTTCTGGTGAAGAGCTAAAGAAAGGAATATACGTATCTCACTAAGAAGGGACATCCTGGCTATGACATATATGGTTTTTTTATGTTTTAGGACTTTGGTGCATCGTTCAAGTGGACATATGTGTATTTAAAGTAGAAGCACACCTAAGCATCACCTTATGAAAGCCTTTCGATATTTCCTTTATTTCCTATTGGCAGTAGTCCTGATAGTGTCGGGTCTGATTTTCTGGCCTAAAGGAGACCTGTCCACCCAGATGGAAGCTAATCATGTGCCTGCAGTAGGGTATATCCTGATTGAAGACGGGGAAGTAGTAGAACAAAAGGTTCTTGGAGAATTATCCAAAGGAGTAGCTGCACCGGAGAATACCATTTTCAATATTGCCTCCGTAACAAAGCCTGTTTTTGCCATAACAGTGCTGAAGCTCATAGACCAGGGAGAACTGGGGCTGGATGAACCTCTTCATCCTTATTGGGTAGATCCGGAAATAGCGGATGATCCCAGGCATAAGCTCCTCACAGCAAGAGTCATCCTGAGCCATCAAACTGGTTTCCCTAATTGGAGGTGGAATAATCCCGATGGAAAATTGGCCTTTGCATTTGATCCTGGTACACAATACCGCTATTCTGGAGAAGGGATGGAGTACTTAAGGAAAGCGGTAGAGAAGAAATTACAAACCTCTTGGCCCGATTTAGCGGATTCTCTGGTATTTACCCCTCTGGGAATGAAAGATAGTAGACTTGTTTGGGATGAAGATATGGAAGAAGCGCCCTTCGCAAAGTGGCATAATGGAGAAGGAGGATTATATGATACCTTTAAACGAGAGCATGCAGCAGCCTCTGATGATTTGATGACTACAGTGGAAGATTACAGTAAGTTCGCCCTTCACGTGATTAATGGAGCTGGTTTGTCTGAAGAGCTATGGGGAGAAATGAGTTCCAATCAACTGAATACTGAGGGTGATAGAGTAATGGGCTTAGGATGGGAACTGATTAGAGGCATGCCCCAGGGTGAGTATGGACTGGTCCATGGAGGCTCAGACATGGGCGTAAGAGCAAGAGTAGCGATTCTCCCGAAAAATAAGAATGCCTTCATCATGTTCACTAATGGAGATAAAGGCCAGAATCTGATAGACAGGTGGATGGTCAAAAGATTTGATCCTAAGGGAGAATTGATCAGCAGAATGTATGTACCCTTTTTCTGGAGAAAGATTTACCTCCCCCTATAGGAAATTAGATAGGATTCCTCTGATAGTAAGGTAATCTATTCTGCTTTCAGGCTGTCCACTGGATTTGCGGTAGCTGTTTTCCATGACTGGGTGATAATCAGTCCCAGAATCAGTACCACTAATGCGATAATTCCTACCAGAAAGACATCTGGAGAAAGCATAATTCTGTACCTAAAAGCACTTAACCATTCTGCGGATAATAGCCATGCCAGGGGGATCGCAAGTAAGCAGGCGAATACCAGCACTCGAAGAAGGGTGGAGCTTAGGCCGTAAAAAATACTTACCATTGGTGCGCCTAAAATCTTCTTGATAGCAATCTCTTTTACCTTGGACTGCTGGATGAAGGAGGAAAGACTTAACGTACCAATGGAGGCTATGATGATGGTTAACAGGGTGAAAAAGAAAATGATTTTGCCCTGCTTGGTGTCCTCTCTATGTAGCCCTTGATAAGTTTCATCCAGAAACTGGTAACTGAACGGGTGCTTGGGAACATACTGTTGCCAGATTCCTTCGATTTCCGACAGCAGGGAGGGAGTAGCTTTCCCCGAAAGTTTGACCACAAAGGTTTCTTCCCACTCAGTTGACTGTAAGACCAATGGCGCAATTTCTTTTTTGATAGACTCATAATGATAATCCTGGACTATCCCCAGGACTTGCTTGGTGGTATTATCCTCATTCAGAATGATGGATGTGCCTACTAAGTCTTTCTGAGGCCAGCCTAAGGCTTTTGCAGCTGTGGCATTTAATAATACACTACCCTTTACCTCTGAGTCTATTTCTGAATCAAAAGCCTTTCCAGTTAATATTTGGACATCCAGTAAGTCTATTAGATTAGGTTGGATAAAAGCGGTATTCCATTGGTAGACCGATTGGTCTATCTGAAATGAGGATATCTCTGTAGAGCTGGTAGGCAAGCCACCATACGTCATGGATACTTCTTTCACCCCACTTAGCTGTTGTACAGACTGTTTAATAAAGTTTCTGTTCTTCCAGGAATGCTTATTGTTGGACGAAAATACCAGTACCTGTTCGTCATTGAGGCCCTTATCCTTTTCCTGCATATACTGGTACTGTCTGTTAATCACAAGCGTGTCCACAATCAGGACAAATGCTATCACAAACTGA
>JBCBKZ010000354.1:0-5885 GCA_038520955.1 Bacteroidota bacterium
CCTATGGAGCAGGATACCATCCTGGACACCTATCTCAATTATCATTATCACCCACTAGAAATCATCCCTAAAAACGATAGAGCTTATATGGGATTTGCCCTGGGAGATATCAATGGGGATCAGTCGGCAGATATAGCTATACAAGAAGGAGGTCCTGGCGGTCCCTTGCTGTGGTTTGAAAATCAGGAAGGCGCTCTTTGGATCAAGCACACCATAGCAGAGACCAATTCCTCAGGAGTCCACTTTGCCAGCGGAGATACAGATATGGAAGACATTGATGGAGACGGAGACCTGGATGTATTGGGCTTTGAACATATAGGTGAGTTTCAACATAACTATACGGGAGATACCCTTCCCTCTGTCCTTTATTGGTTTGAGAACCTTGAGGACGGAAGAAGCTGGAAACAGCACACCATAGGGACCTTTCATGATTATGTAAAGGATGTTGAAATACGGGATTTCAATCAGGATGGAAAACAAGACATAGCCGTTATCTCTTTTAGAAATGACCAGCGTATGTCCATCTTCACACAAGAGAGTTCTTCAGATTGGAAAAAAGTATTTGATAGATCTATTCATGGACTTCATGAGGGGATGGACTGTGGAGATATTGATGGAGATGGCGACTTAGACGTGGCCACTAACGGATACTGGTTAGAGAACCCTGGAGGAGATTTAATTGGCAATTGGTCCTTACATGTCTTTGATCCTCTATGGTTTTCTCAACAAGAGGAACACTGGCGAAGAAATGCCACTAAGATTGTTTGTGCTGACCTGGACAAGGACGGCAAAACAGAGATCTTTGTTTCCCATTCAGAAAAAGATGGATATCCCGTATGCTGGTACCAGTCTGCTTATCCAAAGAATGGAAAGTGGGAAAAGCATATCCTGGATCAGGAATTGACGGCTGTACATACCTTGCAGGTAGGAGATGTAGATCAGGATGGAGACCTAGATGTGCTAGCAGGTGAAAATGGAGGACACTTTGTAGAGACTGATGATGAAAAGCGGGAAGTTAGGCTATATCTTAACGCTGGTGATCATACTAATTGGGAGGTAAAGCACCTGACAAATGATGGGCTATACAACGGTTTACTTTTCGACATCAACGGAGATGGAAAGTTGGACATTTGTGGTCCGGCCAGCCATGAAAAAGACGCCTACTTTATTTGGGTCAGAAAGTAATCCTGGAAGTAAATAAAAACTTTCTCATAGTATTTTCTCTTATCATTTCAAGCTAGTAACAAACCCTAACTTTATATGTATCGAGCAATCATTCTTTCACTATTATTAGCTATATCACTTGGATGCCAACAACCAGTTTCCAAAATCGATCCTAATGAATTTGATTTTCTGGAGGCCTCAATTACGGATATTCAGGCCCAATTTGATGAAGGGAGTCTAACAGTAGAAGCCCTAACCCAGGCCTACCTCAGCAGAATAGCCGCAGTAGATCATAGTGGCCCTAGCCTAAGATCCGTTCTACAAGTAAATCCAGAGGCCCTTGACATAGCAAGAGCATTAGATGCGGAACTTCAGGCAGGCCAGAAAAGAGGGCCTCTTCATGGCATTCCAGTTCTCCTAAAAGACAATATAGATACCTATGACCAGATGGCGACTACCGCAGGGAGTAGAGCTCTTGAGGGATCTAAGCCGCTTCAGGATAGCTATATAGCCGCTAAATTACGTGAAGCAGGCGCAGTCATCCTAGGAAAGGCTAACCTGAGTGAATGGGCCAATTTCAGGGGAGAACTTTCTTCCAGTGGGTGGAGTGGATTAGGTGGCCAAACCCGCAACCCTTATGACCTCAGCAGAAATCCTTGTGGGTCAAGTTCTGGTTCAGGAGCATCTGTATCTGCCAACCTCTGTATGTTCGCCATAGGTACAGAAACCAATGGATCTATCGTTTGCCCCTCCACCAGCAATGGCATTGTGGGGATCAAGCCTACTGTAGGTCTGCTGAGTAGGTCAGGCATTATTCCTATTTCTTTCACACAGGATACTCCCGGCCCTATGGCCAGAAGCGTAAGTGATGCTGCCATAGCACTCGGAACTATGGTTGGGGTAGATTCAGCAGATGCTAAAACCCTAGGAAGTTCTGAACATGCTTATACTGACTATACGCCCTTCTTAAAAGAAAACGGATTGGAAGGTAAAAGAATAGGGGTTTACAAAAGACCCTTGGGCAGGCACTTTAAAGTAGATGCCATTTTTGAGAAAACTACTGCTTACCTGAAAGAACAGGGAGCTACGCTGGTGGAAATTGATCAGATAGAAGCACCTGGCACAGGGTCCAATTCCTTTCAGGTTATGCTCTTTGAGTATAAGGATGGGCTGAATAAGTACTTTGCTTCCTTAGGGGAGAATGCTCCAATTAAAAGTGTGGAAGAGCTCATCGCTTTCAATGAAGCTGATTCCGTAGAGATGAGCTTCTATAACCAGAAATATCTGGAAATGGCCCAGGAGAAGGAATCTCTGGATAGTGAAGAGTATCAGGAAGCCTTAAGAAAATTGATGGCAGGTAGTAGAGAGAATGGAATAGATAAGGTGATGGATGAGCATCAACTGGATGCCATTATTGCCCCTACGGGAGGCCCCGCCTGGATCACTGACCACACCAATGGAGATAGCTTCCATGTAGGGAGCTCTTCGCCTGCGGCCCATGCTGGTTATCCTAATATTACAGTCCCCATGGGAAATATTGATGGACTACCCGTAGGCGTCTCTTTCTTTGGAAGAGCCTGGAGTGAACCTGTCTTGATAGAAATTGCCTATGCCTATGAGCAGGGAACTCAGCACAGAATCGTGCCCCAGTTTTTGGATGGGGAATAGGTGTATAAATTAGAAATGGAAGCCCCTTTGGGTTGTGTTCTCCTAAAATATCTTGTTAGTTCACGACAATCTAAACTACTACTAACAACATGTCATTAGACCTAAGTCATAAAGAATTTTCTCAGCTCTTACAGAATAGCAATGCACTTATTCTCCAGCACTTTGAGGGAGTACATGAGATTAAGGGATATCACGCCTATCCTCAACAGGAAGTGGAAAGCTGGTTTGATGAGGAGCTTCCCAGAGAGGGAATGGAGTCAGTCAAGCTTTTACAAGAGGTGAAGGAGAAGGTGGTAGATCCAGCTACGGGTAACCTGGGCCCACATATGTATGCCTATGTGATGGCTGGGGGAACGCAAATGTCCATCGTAGCCGAACAAATAGCCGCCACTATCAACCAAAACAATACCAAGTGGCACCTGGCTCCTTCCATGCATGAGATAGAAAAGCGAGTGATCTTGTGGACATCCGAACTCATGCAGCTACCTGCACACAAGGCAGGAGTGATGGTGAGCGGGGGATCTGCTGCTAATCTGGCTGGGCTTCAGGTAGCCAGAAACATCTTCTTTGAAAAGCTGGATATCAGAAGAAAGGGACTCTTCGGTCAGAAGCCCTTTATGGTATATGCTTCCAATGAAGTACATGGATGTGTAGACAAGAGCCTGGACACCCTGGGGATAGGCCTGGATAACATTAGAAGACTACCAGTTGATCAGGAGTATAAATTAGATCTTGCTGCTCTAGAGCAACAAATACAGCAAGACATAGCAGATGGGTTCCAGCCTTTCTGCATCATAGGTAATGCGGGCACGGTTAATACAGGGGCCATTGATGACCTGAATGCTATGGCAGACATAGCTGAAAAGTATCAGCTTTGGTTTCACGTGGATGGCGCATACGGGGGACTAGCATCAGCTATACCCTCTTTGAGAGAAGAATACAAGGGGATAGAAAGAGCCGATTCCATTGCCCTGGATTTCCATAAGTGGTTGTATCAACCTTTTGAGGCGGGTTGTCTGTTAGTAAGAGATTATGATACCTTAAAGAGGTCCTATTTTAAGAAAGCAGATTATCTGGATACATCATTTGAACCTGATCAGGGGAAAAGAATCGACTTTAATGAGCACTACTTTCAACTCTCCAGAAATGCCAAGGCCTTCAAAGTTTGGATGAGCCTGAAGTTTTATGGGGCTGACAGGATAGTAGACATGATCAAGCAGGACATAGATTTGACCCACTACCTGGCCAAAAGGATAGAGGAATCAGATGATTTCACCCTGAAGGCTACTTCTGAGCTAGCCGTAGCCTGTTTCCAATACACTGGTGGCCTAACCGATGCTGAAGAGATCATTCAACTCAATCAGCAGCTAATTCCCGCCCTGGAAGAGGACGGCAGAGTGTTTATAGCCGGTACTCGGCTAAATGGAGAATTTGTCATTAGGGCTTGCCTGATTAACCACAGGAAAACGGAGGAGACTACAGATTATCTATTGGATACCATTAGAGAATTAGGTCAGCTTATTCTCCAGAAAAAAACCAAAGTACTCAACTAGAGTTGCCTAAGGGCAGATAGGTAACTCTTCCCACTCATTGTCGTAATCAATTTTATCCAATCAAGTATAGATTTCATTAATAAGAATATTATGAGCAAGATTCTGGCCTTTGGTGCTAGTAACAGTAAGAATTCCCTTAACAAGCAGTTTGCCTACTATGTAGCTGGCCAAATCGAAAGCGCTACTACTACCCTCATAGACTTGAAAGACTTTGATATGCAGTTATACTGTATTGATACCCAGAATGAAGAGGGATTCCCTGAAAAAGCAAAAGCCTTTCATCAATTGCTGGAAGAACATGATGGATTCATCATTTCTTTAGCCGAGCATAATCAAAATTATACTGCCTCCTTTAAGAATATCATAGATTGGGTTTCTCGCATAGACAGGAAAATGTGGAAGGGAAAACCTGTACTGCTGCTTAGTACCTCTCCAGGAGGGAGGGGTGGAAGAAATGTAATGGATATCGCCCTGAAAAATATGAGCATCATGGGAGCTAACATCATTGATAGCTTCTGTCTACCTTCCTTCTATGAGAACTTTCACCCTGAGAAGGGAATTACCCATGAGGAATTAGCACAGGAATTCCAGCCAAAGTTAGACGCTTTTGCCAAAGCCATAGCTGAACCCCAATTGAAATAAAACGCAAAAAAAACCCACTGCTAGGGAGGATGCAGTGGGTCTTAAGCGACTAATGAAGGTACTACCTTCTAAAAAAGTCTTTAG
Organism: Bacteroidota bacterium; assembly: GCA_038520955.1. Lineage (GTDB taxonomy): Bacteria > Bacteroidota > Bacteroidia > J057 > J057 > JBCBKZ01. The sequence goes on from JBCBKZ010000354.1 coordinate 5,112, forward strand.
TGTATGGCTAACCATCATATATGGTAACCATAGATTATCTTTTCTTTTCAGTTCGATACGTACGATAGAGAAACAGGAGGAATACCTCCAGGGTGAGTGGATTGGTATGGAAGCCCCCAAAAAGAAGCTCCCGGCAGGCGGGAAATAGGGCCACACCCATTACGTGTATTGATCTTGTCTCGTATTGCGTATCGTTTACCGAACGATCGTTAAATTAGTGAATCAAACACAAGATTCCAACTCCAAATCGGAATTAATCAGAAAAGATTCATATAAGCTGAATAAGTCCTGGCTGAGGACAGAACCACATTAGGAAATAATAGAATTAGGCACCTTTGCCTCTAAGGAGCTGAACAAGTTCTTCAGCTGTATGCAGATTTCCGGCTTCCTCATCAGAGATGATGATGGAGAAAATTCTCTCACAGGTCATGACCAGTTCTACAAAGTCCAGGGAATCCATTCCGAAGTCATGCTTAAAACTTCCCTGTTCAGAGTAATACTCCTGCCCTATGCCGGTAAGTTTGATAATGATACTCTTAACTCTTCCTTCCAGCGGTAATGCTCTCCAACTAGCGTTTCCTACAAAAGGTCCTTGCCAGAAAGTAGAGGAAAAGTAAGAAGTCCACGCATTAGTACTGATAGCCATAATGTCTCAAACGTTAGTTCTTCAAAAGTAACAGAACATTCCGCATCATGAGGGTTTGTAGAACCAATGGTCTAAATAGTTTCTTGAACAGCTATTCAATGAGTATGAACGTGTAAATTTTACTCAAT
>JBCBKZ010000355.1:0-5874 GCA_038520955.1 Bacteroidota bacterium
CCAGGAAAGACCTTTAATTCTCCTAACCTATACCAATAGACAGGCAAGTAAGCAAAGACCGGTTTCTGTAGACCAGGAGTTGGAAGAAGTAGCTAATAGCCTGCAGCCATTGGTGGATGAAGAGATTTGTGAAGTAAGAAATGCCACGAATTCTGATGAAGGCTATTTTCTGGAATTAGTCCAGGATGAAGAGCTGAAAAGCAGAATTTCCATAATTCACCTCTCTGGTGGTGTCATCAGTGGAAACATTCTCCTGTTTCCTGATTCCAGTGGAAAAAGTAAGATAGTAGAACCTAATAAGCTGGGGGCTTATCTGGGAGATCTCCCTAACCTGAAGATGGTTTTCATCACAGGGATCTTTAAGCCTGGCCTGGTGAATGAACTTCTGAAGGCAGGTGTCCCTTCCGTGATTTCCATTGGCTTCTTCGAAGAATCCTACAATCTTCCCGTAGAGTACTATTCTCAGCTTGCTGACAGTAAGACCCTTAAGCAGGCCTATGGATATGTAACCATTCGGGATGATAGCCTTCAGTATGAAGTCTTAGATGTAGAAGAAGAAGGAGAAATTACACGTCAGGCTTTCAAGCCAGGGCTTTACGTAAATAGAGATAAGAAGGATCTCCTGAATTGGAGTACTAAACTGAAGATGAGTGCTGAGGAGGAGGGAGAGTTTAAAGTCCCTGATATTAACAGTCTTCCTTCTGTACGTAAGCACCGCACGCGCAAAATTGTCATGGGGATAGCCCTTATCCTCATGGTAGCAGTAGGCGTTTATGGCTTTTTTACTCCTTACACTCAGCGGCTGATTGCCAATTTCATGAACCAGGGGAACTGTCCTTTCCCTAATCAGGAAGATACCTATAATGTCCTCATCCTTCCTTTCCCTGATGGAGAAAGCTGTGGAACAGAGGATGAAACCTATAAGAATGATATACTAGCTGCACTGGAAGAATTTCAGGCAGAGAATAACCTGCAGCTTTCCCTGATGTATCAGTATGTAAGCTGCCCTCAGGAAGAGCAGGCCATACTCACCCTGGGTGAAACCTGTAATGCCAATTTGGTCATTTGGGGGTCCCACTCCTCCAATGATGTAGCCTTTAACTATATCTCCACCAATCTTTATGATGAGTACCTCTTCACAGGGACAGAAGGGTCCTCCTTCAATGTGTCCAAGAGTTCCATAGAAGGAGCTGAAGAAGGGATTTATGGAGAGCTGGAAGAGCTGATCTTCTGGGCACTGGGTATGCAGAAATTTGAGCAACAGAAGTATCAGGAAGCCATTACCCTCTTCCAGGAGATAGGCTCACTGGGCCAGAATAATAACAATGCGGTTGACCTCATTCTGACACAGTGTTATAAGAATACAGACTTATATGATGATGCATTGGGTCATTTTGGAAGGCTGATAGAGAAAAACCCCAATATTCCTGACCCATACAGTGATAGAGGGGTGATTTACACTAAGCAGCAAAAATATGAAGAGGCTCTGGTAGAATTTAATAAGGCTTTAGAGCTAAACAGTACCTTCATAGATGCTTACCTGAATAGAGGGAGCTTATTCATAGCCATGGAGCAGAATGAGCAAGCCTTGGGTGATTTTAACAAAGCCATTTCTTTTAACCCTGCCTACGCACCTTCTTTCTATTACAGAGGATTACTGTTTACCTCTCTTGAGAGAACAGAAGAGGCGCTGGATGATTTTGGGAGAGCGGTTCAGCTGGACCCTGACTACCTAAACTCCTATCTGGGGAGAGGAAAGCTCTACTACAAGAGTGGCCAAAAGCAGGAAGCACTAGCCGAGTTTAATCAGGTTATCAGACTGAACCCTGAAAACCCGGACGCCTATTTTGAGCGCGCAGTGATCAGAATAGATGTACAGGATTATGAGAAAGGGATGGAAGACCTGAACAAAGCTATAGAAATTAATCCTAATCATGTGAATGGGCGCTTTGCAAGGGGTAAACTCTTCCATTTGTACAAAGAGAATGATAAAGCCATATCTGACCTGAATGAGGTGATCAGGCTGAGACCTCGCTATGCAGAAGCTTTCCTGGAAAGGGGAAATGTGCAAAAAGAAAAAGGCGCTAATGATCTGGCACTGACAGACTATTCTGCCGCCATAGAAATAGATGCTGAAAAGCCGGAATATTACTTTGCCCGTGCGAGCATTTACTTGACAAATAATGAAGATCAGGCTGCCGAAAATGACCTGACCAAGGCTATAGAGCTGGATCCTACGAATGCGGAAGCTTACTATCAACGTGCTATGATGTTCTTCAAACAAGAAGAATTTAATAAGGCACTTACTGACGTAAATCAGGCGATTAGGATTAACCCTTCCAGTGAGGAGGCTTATATTAACAGAGGAAATATGTATGTGGCCTTGAAAAACTATGCTGCTGCCAGCAGAGATTTCAATCAGGCCATTAGAATGAATCCTTCCCGTCCGGATGGATATTATCACAGAGGGGTTCTTTCCCAGATTCAATCTCGCAAAGCAGAAGCGCTGACAGATTACAATAAGGCCATCTCATTGGATTCTACTTACCTAAATGCCTACGTGAAGAGAGGGGATTTACGCGTAGTAGATGAGAAATATGATGAAGCCATAGAGGACTACAGCGCAGCTTTGAGGATAAACCCCAGTTTTGCGAAAGCTTATTACCACAGGGCTAAGTTGTATGCGCGCTTTAAGGATTGGAGAAAGGCCTTAGCTGACCTAAACCAAGCGGTCAAGTCTGATAGGAAGAATCCTACTCTTCTGATGGACAGAGGGATAGCTTACCGTGAGGTGAAAGACTATGAGCATTCCCTGGAAGACTTTAATGCGGCTATTAATCTGGCACCTGACTCCGTGAGAGCATTTGTAGGAAGAGGAATTCTTCAGACCTACATGAAGCATTACACAGATGCCATTGCAGATTTCAATACAGCTGCTCAGAAAGCACCTAAGTATGCTGAGACTTACTTCGGGAGAGCAGGCCTGTACTATAAGCTGAAGAACTATGATGACGCCATGGCTGATTACAATCGTGCCATCAGAAATAAGCCCAATTATGCAGAGGCCTACTTTAAGAGAGCTATTCTGCAGGTAGAACGTCAGAATTATTCTCAAGCGATGGTAGATTATAATAAGGTGATCCAGATAGATCCTCAGCATGCTATGGCATATAATGAGAGAGGAAACCTGGCCAGGAATAGAAGAAACTACAGTTTGGCTGAGCAGGATTATTCTACAGCCATCACTCTTTCTCCTAATCTTCCTGCTCCCTATTTCAATAGAGCATTTCTTTATTTGCTGCAGAAGAAGTATGAGGATGCTTTGTCAGATGCAAGAAAGTCCATAGAACTTGATCCGGAGAATAGCCTGTATTACGGGCTCATGGCAAAGATCTTTGCCAATCAGAATGATGAAGATGAGTTCTATAAGCACATGGAGCTAGCGCTTCAGATGGGTTTTCCCATTCTGGAGTTTGAATACGATCCGGCTTATGAATCTTATAAGGAAAGGTTCAAGTTCACGCAGCTACTGGAGAAGTACCAGGGAGGAGAAGTAGCTAACTAGTTTAGGACTATTCTCTTAGTGATAGTCTTGTTTAAGCTATTTAGGCTGATCTTCATAAGATAAACTCCCTTATCCAGATCACTTAAGTCCAAAGAATGGAGTAGTCTGGAAGCTAGATCTTTATGTAGCACCTTTTGTCCTACAAGATTGAAGAGATCCATATTAGCATTTTCCCAGAGTTGAGTGAATTCAAGATTCAGGTTTCCCTGAGAGGGATTGGGATAAGCTTTTACGCTGGCCTGTATATCAGTTTGAGAAAGTGTTTCCACTACAGAAGCCGCAGCGGCATCTTCCTGACCTTCACTGGAGGAGATAGTAGCTACATAGAAACCCGCTCCTAATCCTTTGGCCACAGCACCATACTGTATAGGAGAAGTATTCCACTCTATGCTATAGGCTACTCCTTCAACCTGATCAAATAAGGCCTCAACAATAGCATCATTACATCCTATGCAGGATGCATCCTGGATAACGCGAACTTGAATGTTAAGAGATTGATCAGTAGATGACTGTAGATTTCCGGTCGCTTGTCCCAGCATGGCGCAGGGACTTAACAGGCATATAGCATAGATGAAAAATAGTGACTTTTTCATAGTCGTGGAGCAAGAGTTAAGGCCTATCTCGTAAAAAGCTGTGTAAGAGCAAAAATAAATTGAAAACTTTTTTAAACAACCAGCTTGTTAGAGATTGCCAAGAATTGTAAAAAAATTGCTAACCAGGGCTAGTAAAATGAATGCCTATGCTGCTTATCAGGGGGGTAGAGAGGTTTTACTTCGTTGACTACAAGGTAATAAAAAGGCTAGATATTCAAAATTTTTGCTAAATGCTGATGTAACAAATCAGTAATACGATTTGTCAGAATAAATTCTGTCCGTCTTCGAGGCTCTATTTAGGGCTAATATCAAGCTAAATTCAAAAGTTGGTTTTTTTGTTAATTCTTTAAAAATTCTTACACCTGGAGGATTGGGAAAATCCCAAAAGCGAAAACAAACCACTGAGGATTATTAAATGAAAATTCAATCAATTAACCTCTACATGTCCTCCAGATGACATTTTATCCCTTCTTTCCCCATTGAAATAGAGCAGGAAGCCCTTTGCTTAGGTAGAATGACCTAAAATACTGGAAGATTAAACCGACCGGACAATTTCATCCATACGTCAAAAGTGAAAGTTGGGGATACCTATTACATCAGTTGGGGTAAATAGGGTCTCTTATTTCTAAAATGTATTACTACTTTTATCCAAGGAAATTCATACAGGATTACATTAATATCAGGATATACTTTTGTGATAAAGAATTTCACAACAAAAAACAGTATCCGTCGAAATTAGCAGCGCATTGGATTACCATCCTTCATTAGTGCTCCTTGCTTGCGCCAATAGCTTCCAAAGTGGGAAACCATTGAAACTTCCTTTACAGGAGAGGAGGTCTATTGCACGTATTATGGAAATGGCTGAAGACCAGGGATGGTGCAGCATTATCCAGGAAGACGCAGGCGCAGGTTCTTCTTTTTTGGAATTACTCCAAAAGCATAGCTTTAAAAAGAATGTGTCCGTCCTTCACATAGTAGGGCCGCTTTCTCCTACCATGGAAGACTTTGATGCTAGTGGGCTATCCGAAACTGTAGGGAAATTTCCTGACCTGAAAATGATATTCCTCAATGGCTGCGCTAATCTGTCAGTCATTGAAATGATGCTACTGAGAAACATTCCGGTAGTAATAGCCACCTCCTCATTAATCCCGGACCATGAAGCCACCTTGGTGGCGGAGACATTTTATAAGCGTATAGCTAATGGTTCGAGCATTAAGGAAGCCTTTCACATCACGAATCAACTAAACGGAGATACCTGTGAGATCATCACAGCTTCCTATGATCTGGATACAGATAGAGTAAAGTGGGAAGACTTTCCGGGCTTGAAACCTACCAGTCCTAATATTTTCCTTCTACAAGATAATGAGATGTACCTGGACTGGAGCCTGGCAGGCCCTTCTAAAGAGCAGCGAGTGTCCAGGGTAGCTTCTTTTGCTACTACAGACCCCTTTTCTTCTCATGATCAATTCTCTCCTTCTTCTCTTGTATCACGTGAAGCGAGCCGGGAGTTATTTACAGCAGAGCCTAGCGCAGAAGAAAAGATTGTACAGAACTTTGTTACCTCAGATCCTGAGCTAGTAGCGCGTTATACCCCGGAAGAAAAGCCTGAACCTAAACTCTTTGAAGAGTTTGAGATGAAAGCTACACCGGAAATAGCACCTGTTACCAGTTCTTTTATGATTTCAGCTATTTCCTCATCATCTGAGATGCTGGTAA
>JBCBKZ010000356.1:0-5861 GCA_038520955.1 Bacteroidota bacterium
AGCTGCTTTCCTGGGAATATGAGGACATATTTACAGATGTAAGGATGCCAGCTGCTAACCCCTCCATGGCAATAGACCCTGACCAAAATGTGCACCTATCATTCTGGAACCCGGAAGTAGACCGGTTGGAATATGCTTTTTTGGATAGAGAAACGAATGTATGGAGTTTTGAGGTCATAGCTCCCATGAAGTCTGCCGGATATGTATCCTCCTTGGTGTTAGATGAAGCAGGAGGTGTTCACGTAGCCTTTCTGGAGAATATTTCAGAAGAATCTTATGTTGGCTACGCGAATAAGATATCTGACGAATGGACAGTAGAAGAGGTGTTGCCAGCGTCTTCTTTCGGGAAGTATGGCCTGGATTTAGACTTCCCCATATATGCTCAACCTACGATCAGCCTTCAGCTGACAGAAGATAATCAGCCCCTCATTATCGCCTTTGATGGAACCTACACTACCCTCAGTAGCTGCAATCATTTGGGGCTGGATTTCCTGATTTACCGTAGAAATTACCAGATGGACCTTAAGCCCATCATCCGATCTAATGAAGGGACATGGCAAATTCTGGATGAGTGGGACATACCCTATATCAATGGATCTATTTGCCTCACAGATGGAGATAGGTTTGGAGAGTATGCGGAACTTCTGCCCCCTCTGGATGGGAGAATGTATGCCATAGCGCCTTCTGTCCATAATCACCAATTATATCTTTGGAGATCTGCCCAGGATGACCTAAGCGTGTGGGATAGTCTGGTGATAGAGGATGTGAGTAGATATGAGACCATCAATCCTGCAGACTTCAGAGAAACCTTTGACTACCTGGACGTTGAAATGGGGGATAGTGGTCTGGTACATATGGCCTACGGAGTTTCGGACTTATTTGGCTTCAATGGATCTGAACCCTCTTCTCCTGCTACAAGTGTAAATAAGAGAAGGTACTTTTATGCCAGTTTCCATCCGGATTCTCTGGACGTAAATGGGTACACGCCTTTCTACAAAGATTTACTCCCTGTAAGAGACGGTGTTCACAGAAAACACTTTTCCCTTACTACCAAAGGAAATGATTCTATTTGGATAGGCTACTATCAAACCAGGGAGAGACAAGTGCTCATGGATCATTCTAATGATGGGGGACAGACATGGACTACAGAAGAAGTCTTAGACATACAAGCTGGCTCTCCCCTGGAATTAAGCTTGATGGGTGACACCCTTTTCCTGTTAGCACATGATGGGAGAAACAACCAACTCTATTGGAGCAAGAAGGAGATAAATGAAACGGAGTGGACTACCTCAGCTGTGAACATACTGGAAGAGCGAGCGGAGAGTTTCCAGTCAGTGGTAAATAGAAGGCTACAAGGGGATGAAATTTATGCTGTATACGATGAGGAGAATAGCCAAAACCTCCTGTTCGCTTCCCGTGTCTCAGGCGTATGGGAGGAGGAAATCATTAGAGAAAATGAACAACCCGCCTATATACAGACCGGTCTAAATCAGCAAGGAGAACTTTTTATAGCTTATTTAGCTGAGGAGAGAGAAGAACTAACCATAGCATATAAGGAGAATGACGGATGGGTATTTCAAGCAGTAGATGGGCAAGCACTCGTGAGAGATCTGGGCATGGTAGTCATTGCGGATAGCATCCATCTCACTTATTATGATTTGAGTGAAGGAGCCTTGATTTATGCCAGAGGAGAATTAGGAGTCAATGATTGGGACATTAGCATTCTGGATGAGAGTTCTCCCATCATAGGTACGGGCATTTCCATGGATACAGATAGTGAGGGAGGCATTCATCTTTCTTATATAGACGTAGCCAGCAACTTCCTGAAATACGCTTACAGAAATCCGGAAGGAAGCTGGTCCTTCAAGCCCATTACCCAGTCTGACGAGTTTGACATTTCTCAAACCTACCTGGCAGTTGATAGCACAGCATCTCCTGTTATCGTGGGAGGAGATGGATTATTGACCAGCATATTTTTATTTCAGCCATCTGCAGATACTTTTTCTAGTGAGACAGTAATTAGTGGTATTCCTAATTTCCAGGGAGGCCCACTGGATATCATCATAGATCCTAAGAACAGACCCTGGATCCTCTATAATTTTTCAGACATATCTACTGGTCTAAGGCTATTGAGAAGAGGCCCGGATGGTATTTGGAATCCAGTTTCAGTTCTGAATAACCAAGGGCAAATAGGGAATGTATTTGATTTTCATCTGGTGGAGGAAGACTTCTACATCATAGGAAAAAAGAATAAAGCTGATGATGAGGGGATAGCACTCCTCTTTGCTACAGAAGGAGTGACTACAGATATTTCTCCAGAATTGAGTTCTGAAGGATTCACTGTTTTTCCTAATCCTGCAGACCAGCAGCTGAGTGTGAGTTGGGAGAAAGCTTTGGCAGAAGAGACGGAACTTAGTATACTGGATATACAGGGGAGAAATGTCATACAACCTATTCTCCTTTCTCCAGGTACTCTTTCTCAAAGCATTGATGTAAGGTCTCTTCCTGGGGGGATTTACTTGATCAGCATTCGTACTTCCGAAAGCATCCTGACAAAAAAGCTGTTGATCAACCCTTGAAAGTGAAAAATTCGTAGATTTGGAGCTTCAGGAAAGACGTTGCTTAGACGTATTAGAAAGGAAATTATGCAACTGAAGGCTAGATCGCTTATCAAGAAATATAAGCAACGCGCTGTAGTAAACGGAGTCTCTCTGGAAGTAAAACAGGGAGAAATAGTAGGACTGCTGGGTCCTAATGGTGCTGGAAAGACCACCTCTTTTTATATGATAGTGGGCCTGATAAGGCCTAATAGCGGGGAGATCTTTCTGGATGACCAAAACATCACTTCCCTTCCCATGTACAAGCGGGGGCAGTTGGGCATAGGCTATCTTGCCCAGGAAGCTTCCGTGTTCAGAAATCTCTCTGTGGAGGATAACATCTCTGCGGTTCTGGAGATGGCTACCAAGATGAGTAAAAAAGAGCGGATGGAAAGAACGGAGCAATTGCTGGAAGAATTCAGCATTACTCATGTGCGTAAGAGTAAAGGGAAAGTTCTATCAGGAGGAGAAAGAAGGAGAACAGAGATAGCCAGGGCACTGGCCGTTAATCCCAAGTTCATTTTACTCGATGAACCCTTTGCTGGGATTGACCCTAAGGCGGTAGAGGATATCCAGCAGTTAGTTTCTGAATTAGCAGAAAGAAATATTGGGATTCTCATTACGGACCATAATGTGCATGAGACCTTGAGAATTACCAACAGAACCTATATTCTATTTGAAGGCCAGATCAGGATTTCTGGTACAGCTAATGAGATAGCTAATGATCCTGAAGCAAAAAGACTTTACCTGGGAGAAAACTTCCAACTCGATCGCTGATGTTGATTGTCCACAAAATTGCCAGTTGGTTTCTAAAAAGGAGGATAGAACAGATAGAACAATTTACTCGCTATCCACATGAAACGCAGACGGCCCATTTCCAGCACCTGATACATCGGTCACATCTGACCAGTTGGGGAAGGGAACATGGCTATGAAACCAACATGACGTTGGACGAATTCAGGAACAGAGTTCCCATCAGTACTTACGAGCAGATGTACCCCCACATAGAGCGTATGCTAAAAGGGGAGTCTAATGTGCTTTGGCCTGGTAAAGTAGAGTGGTTTGCCAAGTCTTCCGGCACCACCAACGACAAGAGTAAGTTTATCCCCGTTACAGAAGAATCTCTGGATGAATGCCACTACAGGGCTGGACAGGATTTACTGTCGCTTTATTTTCATGTGAACCCTCAGTCCAAGATGTTTTCCGGCAAAACGCTTTCCATAGGAGGAAGCCACACCATCAACAAGCTGAATGAGCACTCCCGTTTTGGAGACTTGAGTGCGGTGATAGTCGAAAATCTTCCTGCCTTCTACCAGCTTATGCGTACCCCTTCCAAGGAAGTGGCCCTCATGGATAATTGGGAGATGAAGATAGAAGCCATAGCAGATGAGGTAATGAACAAGGATGTTACCTCCATGGCGGGCGTTCCTACCTGGACGCTTATTCTCCTTCATAGAATTTTGGAAAAGAAAGGGATCAAGAGTGGAGATCTGAGAGAGGTCTGGCCTAATATGGAGCTATACCTGCATGGGGGAGTGAAGTTTGATCCGTACCGGGAGCAGTTTAAAGAGATTATTCCCCATGCTGACATGAACTATATGGATGTATACAATGCATCCGAAGGGTTCTTTGCGGTTCAGGATGACCTGAATAGTCCGGATATGTTGCTGATGTTGGATTATGGCATCTTCTATGAGTTTATTCCGGTAGAGAATCTGGATCAGGAACATCCTAAAACGCATACGCTGGATGAAGTAGAGCTGGGAAGAAATTATGCCATGCTCATCTCTACTAATGGCGGTTTATGGAGATACCTCATAGGAGATACTGTGGCTTTCACTTCCCGCTATCCGTACAAAATCAGAATTACCGGCAGGACCAAGCATTTCATCAACGCCTTTGGAGAAGAAGTGGTAGTGGAAAATGCAGAAAGGGCGTTACAAGAGGCCTGTAAGCAGACGGGCGCAACCATAGGTGATTATACAGCCGGTCCCATTTACCTGGAAGGGAAAAATCAGGGCGGCCATGAGTGGCTCATAGAGTTTGTGAACCAGCCCTCCGACCTGAACATGTTCACTGCTATTCTGGACAAAACCCTCCAAAAGGTAAATACAGATTATCAGGCTAAGCGTTCGCATGACATCGCCCTCAAATCTCCTACCGTTCACAACCTACCGGAAGGTACTTTCTACGGCTGGATGGCCAAACGAGGAAAACTCGGTGGCCAACACAAAGTCCCTCGCCTCGCCAACCACAGAGAGTACATAGAGGATATTTTGGAGATGATAGGTTAGGTTCTCCGTGGCGCATAGGGTCGATTGTATCGACCACCCTTAAAATAGCTCCGTAGGAGCGCCACCTTGGTAGAAAAAATGGCCAATCAATGATCAGCCTCGTAGAGGAGAAACCAATTACCATCATATTAGGTTTCGCCCATTCTGGGCTAGATCGGCCATTCGGATTTTCTACCAAGGTTTCAGCCTTAACGGGCTTTTAAGAAAATACCTTCTTCCCTCATTCCAGCACATCATCCATCAACATCAATTCCTGTGGGAGGATATCTGTCCAGGCTAAATCTGCCACTTCGGGTTTTTTGTATTGGCGTTGGGTGCCCTTCCAGTCGTGGTTCAGGATTTCTGACCATCCTACATGTACCTTGGCAAATAGGAGGCAGGCATTGTAAATGGGATTATTGATACCTTCATAAAGGTAATGGTAATTTTCCGTAGCTGGATAGATGCTGCGGTCTATCACATTTCTAAACTTATTCCACAGCTTTACATCTCCAAACTCTTTGGCGGCTACCATCCCAAAATTGGTAGCGAGGGGAGAAGGGCCTGCTTCCAGGTCTTCATTTACATAGGCGTATGGACCTACTGTGTGTACAAATTTCTGCTTCCATTGCGGATAGAGCTGATCATTATACACCATATCAAACTGCCGTAGGAAGGAAATGGTCCAGGCATTGGTGTAGCCAGAGAGGTCCGGATTCGTAAAGCCCATCTGAGATTGGTACATCTTCTGGTAGAAGCCTGTATGAGCATCTGTCATTTGTGCTTTAATGAAGTCTACCGTCCATATGCCTTCTACTTCCGCATATTGAGTACCATAGAGCATGTCGTATACTTTCAAGCTGAGGAGGCTTACAGAAAAGATCGTAGTGGAAATGCGGGAACACCATGCAGAAGGCAAACATGAGGGAGCCGACTGTGAGCCCGGGAGGTACTTTGCTCAGTGTAATTCCATCAGCCTCCTCAGCTTGAA
>JBCBKZ010000357.1:0-5848 GCA_038520955.1 Bacteroidota bacterium
AGGGTATCGCATTCAGCCCCACAGAGGGGGTAGAAATACTGCTCAGGGAAAAGGGCTATTTTATGAAACTCATGCCCTTTGATGGTATAGATGGACTCATCACTTAAGTTGGAAAGGGTATCATTAGCTACACTGTATCCGGTACTATCAGAGTAGGCTATGGCTATATAGGCTTGTTCTCTGTATGAATACACCTGCTTAAAAAATGTATAGCCCTTCAGATCTGAGTGAAGCTCAGTGGTATAGGTTCCCAAAGGACCCTTGCAGCTTGCAAGGGCGGTGATGGTGTGAATCTGGGTACTGTTAGTTTTTGAACTTGCTTCTGGCTCTGCCTGTTGTTGGCAGGAACAGAGGAATACGAGTACACAGATTACCCTAAAGGGCCTATAGCAGGAAGGCATATTATTTTTCTGTACTTAATCTATCAAAGATGTATCCCCCTTTTTCTGCTCCCCAAACCTGTTCATCTGCTTCATTAAACCCTCTGTCCCAGCTCTGTATACTAGCTGGGGTGACGGTAACGGATGAAGTAGCATAGGAAGCGCCTCTAAGATTGCTGCTACATGCTTTATCCAGAGTAGAACCTGCAAACATATTTTCCCCGGTTTTTTCCAGAACCACCGCACATCCTTCTCTTTCAGAAAGAATAGATGCGTCATACTGGTTGAAGAATTCGGGTTCCGCCCATTTCCCCACAAAAAGAGAATCATTCTTCAGGGTATACACTATGCTCTGGAATCGGTTCAATTCTATCTCCTCCACTTTGTACACCCGCTGTCGGTAGGGCTTATCTTGTTGAGTAACCATGGCTTGTTCCACATACAGCCATTTTTCTCCTGATGCCTCCCAGATAGGATACATATGGAGAGAAATAGGATAGTAAGTTGAATCGGCTTCTGCTTGTTTCTCACTACTAAATGAGCCTGTCATCAGGCTATAGATGGTAGCCAGATCAGACTCTTTTTCTTCAGCCTGCTGACAGGAGATTAAGGCAGACAGTAAAATGGAAAAAAGTACAAGGTAAGTTTTCATGATTAGGTGCTTATAAGATTAATGCTCGTCCCCCTGATAGATCCACATGGATTGAGTCTCGCCCGCCTTTGAAAAGCCACATTGCTCGTAAAAATTGATGGCTTTGCCATCCGCTACCAGAATCTGCTGGTGAAAATCACCATAGATTTCCTGAAAGGCTTCCATCATCATTTTACCTATACCCTTTCCCTGATAATCCGGGTGGACCAACATATGCGGGTAATATACGACCAAAAAACCATCTGTGAGGGCATTGGCTATGCCTATGAGTCTGTCCTCTTCCCAAGCGGAAACCAGGGTAGGGGAGTTGAGCAATGCCTGATATAGTTTGTCCGGCTTTTTGGCTGAAGACCAGTGGTTAGCCTCATAAATGGCGATGATGGCTTCCTGAGAAATGTCTTTGGTTTTGCTAATGTGAATATTCATGTGAAAGGAAGAAGGTAGATTATGTCAGAATGAATCTCTCTATTTCTATACAAGAAAGAATGAAAAGCTATCTGATATTTGGACTCCTGATTCTGACCTTAGTTGCATGTGTGCCTACACAGGAAAAGGTCTCACCTCCCAATATTATCTATATTCTGGCGGATGATCTAGGATATGGAGATATTTCCTCCTTTAATCCGAACAGTAAAATCCAGACTCCTCACTTGGATGCTCTTGCTGAAGGAGGCATGCGTTTTACAGATGCCCATAGTGGATCTTCTGTATGTACCCCTACACGTTACGGTATTCTCACAGGAAGATATTCTTGGCGTAGCAGACTGAAAAGGGCCGTGCTCTGGAGTTATGACCCCCACCTTATCCCAGAAGATCGGTTGACAGTAGCTAATCTCCTGAAAAGAAATGGCTATCACACAGCTGCTATTGGGAAGTGGCACTTAGGTGTGGACTTTGTAAAAGATGAAGAAGAGTTCGTAGACTATTCTCAGCCTATTTCTCATGGACCTCTTTCAAATGGCTTTGATGAATTTTTCGGAATAACGGCTTCTCTGGACATTCCTCCCTATGTATACATAGAAGGGAATGAGATCATTCATAGCCGAATAGACACAGTAGAAGCAAATGAAGGGCTGGGTTTCTGGCGTAAAGGACCCGTAGGAGATGGATTTCGACACATAGATGTGCTGCCTAAACTTCAAGAAAAAGCCGTGGCTTACTTGGATGAGAGGAGTACTTCCGAGAGTCCCTTCTTTCTGTATTTTCCTTTACCGGCACCCCACACGCCTGTTTTACCTACGGAGGCTTATGAAGGAGAAAGTATGACTACAGCTTATGGAGATTTTGTCCTAATGATAGATGACTTGGTAGGGGATATTATGGCTACCCTGGAAAAGAATGGTCAAGCCGATAACACCCTCATCATTTTCACCAGTGATAATGGTTTTGCTCCCTATGCAGATACGGAAGGCCTCGAGTCTATAGGGCATTACCCTTCCTATCAGTTTAGAGGCTATAAAGCAGATATTTATGAGGGAGGGCATAGGATCCCCTTCATAGCGAACTGGCCGGGACAGATCCCTGAAAGGACTGTGTCTGATCAAACCATCTGTCTGACGGACTTCATGGCTACCACGGCTGCTGTGCTAGGCGACAGCCTGCAAGCTGATCAGGGAGAGGACAGTTATAATCTCTTGCCTCTAATGAAGGGTGAAACACAAAAAGAGCCACTCAGAGAGGCTACCGTTCATCATTCGGTAAATGGCTCATTTGCCATACGCAAGGGTAAATGGAAGCTCATCTTCTGTCCGGGATCAGGTGGTTGGAGTGTCCCTACTCCCAAGGTGGCCAGGGAAGAGAACCTGCCAGCCGTTCAGTTGTATGACCTGGAAGCGGATATAGCAGAAAATCTCAACTTGGTTGACACTTATCCTGAGGTAGTAGAAGAGCTAACAGCTTTGATGGAGAAGTACATAGAAGAGGGAAGAAGTACCCCGGGACCGGCTCAGAAGAATGAAGGAGAAACAGAATTGTTTGTCCAGCTTTAAGACCTTAATACTTCCCAGGCAATTAGTGGGTAAAAGGATTCATGAAACCTACTATCTTCTTTCGCATTTGGTTTACCCAGCGTACCGGAAGTACTCTTCTATGTAAAAGCCTGGAAAGGACAGGTATAGCCGGCAAAGCAGGAGAATATTTCAATAAAATCGGCTTCGATACACTGGCTGCTCAGCATGGAGCTACCACCTATGAAGAACTCCAAACCAATCTGCACAAGGTAGGCTCTTCTGACAATGGCGTCTTTGGCATAAAGCATTCCTATACCACCACACATTTCCACTCCCTTTTTGAAGAACTGAAAGAACTCAGAGGGATTCCAGAAGAGGAAGACATGGAGAAAGTCTTCAGCCATCTTATTCCTGGAGCCAAGCATATCTTTCTCACAAGGCGGAATAAAATCAGGCAGGCCGTTTCATGGTGGCAGGCCATACAGGATAATGTCTGGCATGTAGAGGCCGGGACAACACACCAGAATGAGAAAAGCTTCTATGAGGATAAGTACATCTATAATGCCTTGCTCACCCTATACAACCAGATTGTTCTCAAGGAATGCGCTACTCAGGCATACTTCAACAAGTATAAGATTGTACCTTATACGGTGGTCTATGAAGATTTCGCAGCAGAACCTGAGCGGATCTTGAAGGACATTCTCAGATATTTAGAACTCCCTCTGGAAGAAGCAAAGTTTCCGCCCTTCTATTACGCTCCCACCGCCAATCCCAATTCAGAAATCTGGGTTCATCGTTTCAGGGAAGAAATTCAAAAGGATAAGGATTTAGTCTGGTAATGGATCAAGATTCTCCTTCAGCAAATGCCTTGAACTGGTCCATATGCTTCTGGGTTTGTTTGCTGAAGGCGCCCTTCATAAACAGAGACATAATAGCCATGAAACCTGAAAATTTGAAGATGTTGTGAGATTTCCATTTGGTCTTGGTACTACCGGTAGAGATAAACTCATTCCGCATGTGATTTGTGACGCCCTTAGTGGTATAGGTTCCTGAGAAGTGAGAAGGAAGGTTTCTTTCATCTATGGTTTCTATCATTTCCATCTCGCGTCCATTCATATCATACAAGAGCTTGGACTTAGCCCCAGGCTGACCAGGTTCTCCACTTAGATGCTCAAAGCTGACCAGGCCGGGTTGCCACTTGGACATATTATCAGGATTGTCAAAGAGTTCGATCACTTTGCTTATGGGCAGCGCTAAGTCGATTTCACATGTGTATTTCATAGAAACATAGTTAAGTGTGTAAAAAATATATAGTTCTCTTTTTGGCTTAATTATCTTCTTGTGGCAAAGGTTCTTTAGGATCAAATATAGCGCTCAACCTTAATGCGTTTTCTTCTACTGTAGAGGGAAATCCTACCTCTCTTCTTCTTTCGTTTACTCCCTCTACATCTTCTATTGGCCAAATAAAGCTTTCATTTCCTTCTCCATTGGTAGAGGGCCTCGAACTTGCCTGTGAGCCATAGATTTGTCTTTTACCCTGATACATGAGTATGCGGTCCTGCATCATCGCAGCGTACATAGTGCTTGCTTCTTGCTGGTCCGCCTGTACCTTCAGTAAGGGATAATATTTCTCCATGATGGGTAAGCCTGCGTGCTGAATCACCAGAAAAAGACTGGTAGCTGCTTTTTCTCCTATGGAAGAGGAGGGTAACCATCCGTATGTATCCAAAATCTGGATGACTTCCTGTTGATTGAGAGAATCCTGCTTCCGAAGCTCCTGAAGAAAGGCAGGCCTTTCCTCAGACGAAATCTGATTGGTGAAGAGCTTCATTCTATTGGCCTGATCCAGGTCATAAAGCTCGATAAGTCTTTTGGAGAGGGATTCATAGGGAATCTCCTGAGCCATGGAGGGGAAACCTATGAATAAGAAAATGCTTAGTATCAACCATGGGTAATAGAGTGGGGAAACGTTGTATATGGATTGGGTCAATGTAGTTCTTTAAGGTAGAGACACACAATGATCAATATAATTGCAAAAAGGGCTGGCCAAATGACCAACCCTCAACTTTAGGGAACTATAATTAGACATATAATAACTTTACTTCTTTAGCGGCTATACTGCTTTTTGATCTCTTTAAAATTTCCGGTCTTTGCATTGACCACTTCTCCGGTAGTTACATGATGTTCTACCGCCAGTAGATAATCCTCAATTAGTTTTGTAAATCTTCCTTTAGCCATTCCTCCCATAAAGGCGGGCTTAGTTCTGAATTGCATGGTGAATGACATGACAGATTTATTGGCATCTACCTCTTTTACAGCATAGAAAGCTCGGGTATTATCAACATCTATAGGGAAACCACCCGCTTTAAGGACTCTGTTAGTGAATTGCATTTTTTCAGGGTTCCAGTCCACAATTTTCTCATGAAGGACTTTGGTCCCTTTCTTATTGAAGTCACATCTCCGTTGTGCACCTAATTCCCCCTTCAGGGAACCATTTTCATAGTCTGCATACCAGATTTTAGGATGAGAATTCGCAATAGCCCCATAATCTTCCGCAATGAACTGCCATACCTTTTCTGCTGGTGCGGGAATTACCCGCTCTACGGTAAAGGTTTTGTACCTCTTATCCATTTTCTGAGCGAAAAGGGAAACGTTCATCCCCAGCATGAAGATGAAAAAATGGAAAGCTCTCGTTGATAGGTTCATAATGGTAAGTGATGAGTAAATAAATTAGACCGGTTTGTTTTATTTCAACGAGAAAAAAAAGATTAGGTTTCTATAAAGGCAAAAGTCATCTCAAACCAGTTGTCCAGGTATAGTCTGTTCTTAGTCATTTTCATTCTTGAGAATGCCCCATAGGTACCTAC
>JBCBKZ010000358.1:0-5839 GCA_038520955.1 Bacteroidota bacterium
CCGTAACCACAAGCGTAAGCATGATTTGATTGAAGGTAGATTCAGAAGAGAGGAATATCAGATTAGAGTAGGGGATGAATTACCTTCTGGAATCCTGAAATTAGCTAAGGTATATGTGGCTAAGAAGCGTAAGCTGAAAGTAGGAGATAAGATGGCAGGTAGACACGGGAACAAGGGGGTTGTAGCCAAGATAGTTCCTGTGGAAGATATGCCATTCCTGGATGATGGTACACCAGTAGATATCGTTCTTAATCCACTTGGGGTACCTTCTCGTATGAACCTGGGACAGGTGTACGAAAGTATTCTGGCACATGCCGGACTGAAGCTGGGAGTAAAATTTGCTACGCCTATCTTCGACGGTGCCACAGTAGATGATGTAAATGATCAGCTCAAGAACGCGGGGCTTCCTGAGTACGGAGTTACCCAACTGAACAATGGGCAGAGTGGAGAGAAGTTCAGTGAGCATACCACAGTAGGGATCATTTACATGCTGAAGCTGATACACCTGGTAGATGACAAAATGCACGCACGTTCTATAGGACCATACTCCCTGATTACGCAGCAGCCGCTGGGTGGTAAGGCACAGTTTGGTGGACAGCGTTTTGGTGAGATGGAGGTATGGGCACTGGAAGCCTTCGGGGCTGCTCATATCCTGAGGGAGATGCTGACCGTCAAGTCTGATGATGTTGTTGGTCGTGCGAAAGTATATGAATCCATCGTGAAAGGAGACGTGTTACCCCCTCCGGGAGTGCCTGAGTCCTTCAACGTATTGATTCATGAACTGAGAGGGCTTGCCCTTGAAGTTACCCTGGAATAAACAGTAAGCAGGAGGCTAAAATGCTAGTCTCCTGCTCTGCTGTTCTTTTTGTCTACAATCTTTGTTTAGTATACTAATATCGGAGGTCAGTAATGCCCATCGCAAAAAACACCAAAATTTCAAGTGATTTTCGCCGGATCACAGTTAGCCTTGCCTCTCCAGAAGCTATTCTTAACAGATCTAATGGTGAGGTGCTAAAACCGGAGACCATAAACTACAGGACGTACAAGCCTGAGAAGGATGGTCTCTTCTGCGAGCGGATTTTTGGACCTGTAAAAGATTACGAATGTCATTGTGGTAAGTATAAGCGCATTCGTTATAAAGGAATTATTTGCGACAGATGTGGAGTTGAAGTAACTGAGAAGAAGGTACGTCGCGAACGTATGGGTCATATTCAGCTTGTAGTGCCTGTTGCCCATATTTGGTATTTCCGTACCCTGCCTAGCAAAATCGGATATCTCTTAGGACTAACTTCCAAGAAGCTAGACCAAATTATTTATTACGAGCGCTACGTAGTTATTCAGCCTGGGATCATGGAGAGTGAAGGGCTGGCCAGAATGGACTTCCTGACGGAAGAAGAATACCTGAACATACTGGAAACCCTTCCTAAGGAGAACCAGATGCTTCCGGATGATGATGCCAACAAGTTTGTGGCTAAGATGGGAGCTGATGCCTTAGAGGCAATCCTTTCTACCATAGACCTGGATGAGCTATCATTTACGCTTCGTCAGAAAGCGGCTACTGAGACTTCTCAGCAGCGTAAAAATGATGCCCTGAAGCGTCTGAAAGTAGTAGAGGCTTTCCGTTCTGCCAACAGAAGATTTGAAAACAGACCTGAGTGGATGGTGGTACGTATCGTACCTGTGATTCCACCAGAACTTCGTCCGCTGGTACCACTGGAAGGAGGAAGGTTTGCCACTTCTGACTTGAATGATCTCTACAGAAGGGTAATCATTCGTAACAATCGTCTGAAGAGACTGATAGAGATCAAAGCACCTGAAGTAATTCTCCGTAATGAGAAGAGAATGCTACAGGAGGCGGTTGACTCTTTGTTTGACAATACCAGAAAAGTAAATGCAGTCCGTTCTGACTCTAACAGAGCCCTGAAGTCCCTTTCTGATATGCTGAAAGGTAAGCAGGGACGTTTCCGTCAGAACCTACTCGGTAAGCGTGTGGATTATTCTGGACGTTCCGTGATTGTGGTAGGTCCTCACCTCAAACTTTATGAGTGTGGTCTTCCTAAAAACATGGCTGCTGAGCTATTCAAGCCTTTCGTAATCAGAAAGCTGATTGAAAGGGGAATCGTGAAGACAGTGAAGAGTGCGAAGAAACTGGTTGACAGAAGAGACCCGGTTATCTGGGATATTCTGGAGAATGTTCTTAAAGGACATCCGGTTCTGCTAAACCGTGCTCCTACGCTTCACAGGCTGGGTATTCAGGCCTTCATGCCTAGACTGGTGGAAGGTAAAGCCATTAAACTTCACCCACTGGTATGTACCGGGTTCAACGCCGACTTTGACGGGGACCAGATGGCGGTACACGTACCTTTGAGTAATGAAGCTTGTCTGGAAGCCATGGTACTCATGCTTTCAGCTCATAACATTCTTCACCCTGCAAACGGTAACCCGATCACCCTACCTACACAGGATATGGTATTGGGAGTATACTACCTGACTAAGTCAAGACCTAAGCAGGCAGGAGAAGGACTTCTTTTCGGAAGTGAGGAAGAAGTGGAAATCGCCTACAATGAAGGAGTGGTAGCTAAGCATGCCAAAATTAAGCTCCGTCTGAAGCTCAGAGATGAGAAAGGTGATATCAGACTGAAAGAGAATGGTGATCCTGAAACAGAAATCATAGAGACTTCTGTAGGGAGAGTATTGTTCAACAAGATCGTACCTAAGGAAGCAGGATATGTAAACATACTGTTGTCCAAGAAATCTATGCGTAAGGTAATCTCTCAGATCTACCTACGTGCAGGATTGGTGAAGACAGTAAAATTCCTGGATGATCTGAAAGATCTTGGATTCAGTGAAGCCTACAACGGTGGACTTTCCTTCTCCTTGAGTGAGGTAATTATTCCTAAGGAGAAAGAAATCCTGGTAACTGATGCAGAGGGTAAGATTGAGGAAGTACTCATGAACTACAACATGGGTCTGATCACTGAGAATGAGAGATATAACCAGGTAATAGATATTTGGACGCATACTAACTCCAGATTGACTGATACGCTGATGAACCAGCTGGAGCATGATAAGGATGGATTTAACAACATCTTTATGATGTATCATTCCGGTGCTCGTGGTTCTAAAGAGCAGATTCGTCAGCTGGGAGGTATGAGAGGATTGATGGCCAAGCCACAGAAAACCCTGAAAGGGTCTGCTGGTGAGATCATTGAGAACCCAATTCTGGCCAACTTCAAGGAAGGTCTTTCTGTACTTGAGTACTTCATTTCTACTCACGGTGCGAGAAAAGGTCTTGCAGATACCGCTCTTAAGACAGCGGATGCAGGTTACCTGACTCGTCGTCTGGTAGATGTGGCTCAGGACGTGATCATCATGGAAAGAGATTGTGGTACCCTACGTGGTATTACCATTTCTGCCCTGAAAGAGAACGAAGATATCATCCAGCCATTAAGTGAAAGAATTCTGGGTAGAACTTCTCTGAATGATATAGTAGACCCTATCACAAATGAGCTAATCATGAGTGCAGGGGATGAAATCACAGAGGAACTTGCCAAGAGAATGGATGAATCCACCATTGAAGAAATGGAGATTCGTTCCGTACTGACCTGTGAGGCTAAGAAAGGGGTATGTGCCATGTGTTATGGACGTAACCTGGCTACCAACAGACTTGTGGAAGTAGGAGAGTCAGTAGGGGTAATGGCAGCACAGTCCATTGGAGAGCCTGGAACCCAGCTTACCCTGCGTACATTCCACGTAGGTGGTACTGCTCAGCGTATCATTTCTTCCAGCCAGTTGATTGCAAAATTCAACGGTAAGATAGAACTGGAGAACGTAAAAGTAGCACCAAGAGGTGAAGGTGATGATGAAGTAAGCGTGGTGATAAGTCGTACTGGTAAGATTAAGATCCTTGATGAAGAATCCAGAATCTTATTCTCTAATAAAGTGCCTTACGGTTCTATCATAGAAATTGAAGATGGGCAAATGATTGAGAAGGGAACCATGATCTGTTCATGGGATCCATATAACTCAGTGATTCTGTCTGACTTTGCTGGTAAACTGAAGTTCAAGGACGTAAATGAAGGACAAACCTTCCTGGAGGATATAGATGAGCAAACAGGGCACAGAGAGAAAATCATTATTGACTCTCGTGATAAAACGGTTAACCCTACGGTAACCATCGTTGATAAGGGCGATACTGATCTTCGTTCTTACAACCTGCCTGTAGGTTCACACCTGATTGTAGAAGATGCTGAAGAAGTGAAAGCGGGAACCATTTTGGCGAAGATACCTCGTCAGGGTGGTGGAACAGCAGATATCACAGGGGGTCTTCCTCGAGTTACAGAGCTCTTTGAAGCACGTAATCCTTCCAATCCAGCAGTGGTTTCTGAAATTGAAGGAATCATCAGACTGGGAGGAATCAAGCGTGGTAACAGAGAGGTATTTGTAAAAGCACCTGATGACTCAGATGAGCGTAAATATATGGTTAACCTGAACAAGCACATCCTGGTGCATGACGGTGACTATGTAATGTCAGGTGAGATGCTATCAGATGGTGCTATCGCTCCTAAGGACATCTTAACTATCAAAGGGCCTAGTGCCGTACAGTCATACATCGTGAATGAGATTCAGGAAGTATACCGTATGCAGGGGGTACCTATTAATGATAAGCACGTAGAGGTGATTGTGCGTCAGATGATGCAGAAAGTGGAAATCGTAGATGCCGGAGATACCATCTTCCTGGAGAAAGAAGTAGTGAATAAGCACGACTTCCAGGAGGAGAGTGACTGGATCTTTGATAAGATGGTAGTAGAGGAGCCTGGTGGTTCTCCCGCATTGAAACCAGGTCAAATTATTTCTAAGCGTAAGCTGAGAGATGAAAACTCTAATCTTAGAAGGAAAGATCTTGAGCTGGTAACAGCAAGAGAAGCAAGATCAGCCGTTTGTAAGCCAGTATTGATGGGTATTACCCGTGCATCTCTGGGTACGAAGAGTTGGTTGTCAGCAGCCTCCTTCCAGGAAACTACTAAGGTGCTTAGTGAAGCAGCGATCACTGCCAAGACAGATGATCTGATCGGATTGAAAGAGAATGTGATTGTCGGACACTTGATCCCGGCAGGAACAGGGCAGCGTTATCTTCAGGACATGATTGTCGGAGACAAGAAAGAGTATGAAGAACGCATGGAGAGAGACAGAACCAGATCAGCCAGATCAGCGGCAGAAGCATTTGTAGATTAATTACAATTGTATAACATTTAAGAAGGGGCTTTGGGCCCCTTCTTGTGTTTTACGGGTGTGAGTCTTACTTTCATTGCCATGTCTCACAAAGTCAAAATTCTTGATCAAAAAGAGATTTATGCACGTCTCAAGCGTATGGCTTTTGAGGTGTATGAGCGTAATTACCAGGAGAAAAATCTCCTCGTAATTGGGATAGACGTAAGGGGTGGTTTCATGGCTAAAGAGCTATGCAGATACCTTACCGAAATTTCTGATTTGCAGATAGAAAGAGTGAAGGCGAAACTGGATAAGTCTGAGGAGGGGATAGGAATAGAACTGGGTGTAGATATTGAGAAGATTCATCAGCGCCCTGTAGTGGTGGTAGATGACGTTCTGTATACAGGGACTACCATGTTACACGTAGTGTCTATCTTATTACAGGCAGGTCCTAGTAGCATACAAACAGCTGTACTGATTGATAGAGGACATAGAAACATGCCGGTTTCTCCAGATTTTGTAGGACTGGAACTAGCTACGACTATTCAACAACATGTGTCAGTTGATATTACAAAAGAAATGCTTCAACGGCATCTTCTGTAATATCAACTGACACATGTTGTTGAAT
>JBCBKZ010000359.1:0-5832 GCA_038520955.1 Bacteroidota bacterium
AGAACTCCTCATCAAAAACTTCCAGAGTGAGTACTCTGGTTATCCCTATCCTGAGCTCTCTACTTTTGAGAGCGATAATGAGAGGCTGAACGAAATCTTTGATATCTGCATACAAACTTTCAGAATGTGCTCAGGGGAAACCTACTATGATACGCCCTATTATGAACAGCTCAGTTATGGAGGAGATAACAGACCCATAGCGGCTATCTCCATGTATAATTCCAGTGATGACAGGCTCTTCCGTGAGGTTATGAGGCTCTATCCTCAATCCAAGAATAAGGAAACACAGCTCTTTAAGTCTGCCTACCCTTCCCGCTTTGATTTTGATATGGGGTCCTGGTCCCTGGCATGGATACAAAGCCTGTATGACTACTATATGGTCAGAGGAGATGCTGACTATGTAGCCCAGTTTGTGGACGATATGGAAGGGGTACTCAAATTCTATGAAAGAAATCTGGACGAGTCTATGAATATTCTGGGTTCGGTGAGAAATCAGAACTTCATGGACTGGAGTATCAGTAAAGGAAGTATCCCACGTAAAAATGAAGCAGGGGTCATGCATCATTCTCTCATGCTCAGTATGTATTATGTACATACCCTGGACTGTGCCAGTGCGCTTTATGGGCATCTAGGTAAATCGGATCTTCAGAAAAAATGGTCCTCCCTGGCTGCTAAGATGAAAGCTGCTGTACGTAATCATGGGTGGAATGAAGAGAAACAGCTCATAGCTGATCATCCCGGAGGAGAGTCTTTCTCTCAGCACACCAATCTTTTGGCGATTCTCTCTGATGTCATGCCCACTCAGGATCAGGCTGCCCACCTCAGACATATATTGGCCTATGAAGATTTCACAGAGTATGCCAGCTCTTACTTCTCCTTCATTCTGTTTAAGGCTATGCAGAAAACCGGACAAGAAGAGCTTTTCCTGGATCATCTGGACTTCTGGTATACCTACCTGGACAGAGGGCATACCACAGCTGGGGAAACAGGCTTTGCCTCCCATGACAGATCTGACTGCCATGCCTGGAGTGCACATCCGGCCTACTACTTATTGAACTTCGTTTGTGGCATTAAGCCGGCAAGCATAGGATTTGAAACAGTAGAGATCAGTCCTGAACTTGGGGATCTCAAGAAAATAGAAGCTTCCATGCCACACAAAAAAGGGAGAATTGAGGTATCTTATGAACTCAGCAAGAGTAAATTAAGCGGTTATGTCATTCTCCCTGAGGGCCTAGCTGGTACATGGAATTATCAGGGTGTCTCAAAGGAACTTGTAAGCGGTAAAAACATCATCAAGCAATGAAATCATTATCCTTCTCTTCCCAAAACAGAAGATCATTTCTAAAGAAAAGTCTCGCGGCAGGCTTAGGAGCCAGTCTTTTCCCTATTCCCTCCTTTGCTAAGGAGACAGGTACGCAGTGGGGAATCATCCTGAATACTGTTCAGGCCCAGATGGAAGCCCAACCAGAGGCTACGCTAGAGGCCCTGGCCAAGATGGGATACACCTACATAGAAGGAGGGCCTTATGGCAAACGTTCTCCATTTGCACGTATGCTTAGATCTATGGGGCTAAAAGGTATAGTTGGGGGAAGTAGCATAGGGAATCTCATGGACAACAAAACTAGTTTCCTCAAGAATGCTGAAAAGCTCTCCCACGAGTTCATCAGTTGCTACTGGCCGTGGATGGGTTCTGCCGATTCTCTCACCAAGGAAAAGGTTCAGCAAGCAGCAGAAAGGTTAAACAAGCTAGGGAAAGAGCTCAAAGCTGAAGGCCTTCAACTTTGCTGGCATAACCATGATAAAGAGTTTGTGATGATAGAAGGTAAGACGGTCTTTGACTGGTTGATGGACCTAACTGATCCGGAATATGTAGGCTTACAAATGGATACTTACTGGGTCCGAAAGGGTGGAGCTGATCCAGTTGCCCTCATGAAACAGTATGCCGGAAGGGTAAAGCTCCTACACATCAAGGACATGGATACTTCTGAAGAAAAGGGTATGACCTGTCCGGGAGATGGAATCATAAATTTTCAGGAAGTATTCAACCATGCAAAGGCGGCAGGAGTTATATATGCAACGGTTGAAAATGAGCAGAATAAGGCGGGACTTCCTTGTGCTGAGAACAGTATTTCTTATCTGAAAGGTATTCGTTGGGAATCCTGAAGGGCTAAAAACCTAACTTCGATTCTTTCCATTTTCTTCCCTACTCAATTATCCTTATTTTTCTATTTGTAACTCGACATTTCAGCAACAAACAAACCACTAATACTACTACATGAGAATCTTTTTATCTGTGATTCTATTGTCTGCGTTTTGTTACCAGATGATGGCACAAACCAGCCTACCCTTACAAAACATGGATGGGTTTCGAGATCAAGCTGGAAACTGGAAAATCGTAGGGGAAGTAAGCATGAACCCAAAGGTAGATATACATACAAAAGCTACCCCACCTCCTCCTCCGGAAGTCAAAAAGAAAAAGAAGAAAAAGAAAGCAGCTCCTGCCATTCCTACGCCCCCACCCCCAAAAGCAGTAAGCTATCAGGAAGGCTCCGGTATTCTCCTGAATATGAATACTGATGAACTAAAAGATCATCTGCTTACCTCCTGGGAACATGGAGATATAGAACTGAAACTGGAGGTCATGATTCCCAGAGGATCAAACTCTGGTATCTATCTTCAGGGTAGATACGAAGTTCAGCTACTGGATAGTTGGGGTGTAAAAAATCCAAAATTCTCCGATATAGGTGGTATTTACCGTAACTGGGAGAATACACCCGGTAATATCTTCAGAGGGAAAGCACCTTCCTCTAACCCGGCTAAAGCGCCCGGTCTGTGGCAGGAAATACATCTCCTATTCAGGGCACCCAAGTTTGATGAGAATGGAAATAAGATCGCTAATGCCAGATTTGATTATGTAGATCTGAATGGGGTGAGAATTCACAGTAATGCAGAGATTCCACTACCTACTGGTGGCCCTATAGATAAGAAGGAAGCAGCCATGGGGCCATTGATGATACAGGGTGATCATGGGCCAGTAGCCTTCAGAAACATTGAATACACCCTCCTATCTGACCTTGAGGCGGATGTATCTGACATAAGCTTTAAAACCTATACTGGGGCTTTCAATTCTATTGATGAGATGATGGCTTCTGAGGTGGTGTATAAAGGAAAGGCTGATAAAATTAATTGCCTGTTAACGGGAGAAGAAAATAACTATGGGATCATTTTTGAAGGAAAGCTTCACATCAAAGAAAAAGATACCTACGAAATTACCTATGCTTACTCAGGTGGAGGTGTCCTTATCTTGGATGGAGAAACACTTGCTGATTATCAGCGAGGAGATTCTTACAGATTTGACAAGGCTGTAAAAGAGTTGGATGCAGGGACTTATCCCTTCACCCTTTACAACTTTAAAACAGCAGGCTGGCGACCTCAAAGGTTGGGACTGGAAATAAAGACCCAAAGTACCCATCCACTTTCCTTCCACGCTTACGAGTCTTTACCTCTCAATGCTGATATGGTCTCTCCTATCTATGTGGATGCAGGCGCACAGCCCAGAATGTTGAGAGCCTTTCTGGACTTTGAAGGAGACAGAAAAAGAAGGATCACCCACAACATAGGAGTAGCTAGTCCTTCCGGAATCAATTATGCTTTCGATCTGGAAAGAGGCAATCTAGTGTGTGGCTGGAGAGGGAAGTTTGTAAATGCTACGCCCATGTGGTTTAACAGAGGAGATGGATCCTTCAGGCCCAGAGGAGCTGTTCAGTTCACTTTCTTTGGACAGGCTTTGGCTAATCTGGATAACGGGGCTGCTCCTTTTCCGGAAAGTCCTAGCGAGATCACTCCTAAAGGGTATGAAATTTCAGAGGCCGACGGTCTCCCAAGTTTTAAGTACCTGTACAAAGACATCATGGTTCACAGTACTGTTAAGCCTGACTCTGAAGGAAAGTATCTGACTCACCATGTAAAACTAGAGAATCCTGGTGGTGAAATGCCTACCCTACATTACAAAATGGCAGAGGCAGAAAAGATCACCAAAGTGGCGCCCAACCTATACAAAATTGAAGACAAAGAATACTTCATTGAGGTGCCAGATAGTCAAACCACCATTCTCAGAAAACTGGAGAATGGCATGGACTTGATCTCTCCAATTACGTCTGAACTGACTTATACATTCATGTGGTAACCCTATCAACCCTCAAAAAAAATGAAACATATACTCACATATTTAGTCAGCTTTTCCGCTTTATGGATGCTCTCATTGACGGTGATTGCACAGGGAGAAGCCCCAAGACCTACTGAAGAACAGTATTACCGAATTTCAACTGTACCCGTTCCTGAGGGTATCCATCTGGAAGCAGGCGGGGTCACTAGCTTGCCTGATGGTAGTCTGGCAGTTTGTGTCAGAAGAGGGGATGTATGGATAATTGAAAACCCCATACTTGCTGAAGGAAGAAATGCTGAATTTAAGCTTTTTGCTTCTGGTCTCCATGAGCCTTTAGGGATTCTTTACAAAGATGGCTCTCTATTTATTGCTCAGAGAGGAGAACTCACTAAACTCACAGATACAGACGGAGACCGAATAGCTGATAAGTATGAAACGGTTTACTCCTGGCCCATTTCCGGGCACTACCATGAGTACTCCTTTGGGCCGAAGCTGGCAACAGACGGAGGTATGTTTGTCAGCGGAAATGTCGCATTCGGAGATGAAGAATGGTGGCGTGGGGAAAGTAGAGTACCCTGGCGTGGGTGGATTATGAAAATCTATGAAGACGGGAAAATGGAGCCATGGGCTACCGGTATGCGCTCTCCTGCCGGTATGGGCATGGTAGACGGTGAGCTCTTCTATTCAGATAACCAGGGAGACTGGGTAGGTTCTGGCGGAATTTGGCACGTCAAGAAGGGCGTATTTACCGGACATCCTGCGGGCTTATCATGGACTGATAAAGAGAATTCTCCTGTTAGTACGAGCACAGAAGATTTATACCTGAGGGTAAGTCCCCGCCAGAAAAAGATGAATGGCCGGTATGTGAAACCCGAAAATATCCAGGATGAAAAGCAGCCCGACTTTTTATACCAGGTGAAAAAGGATATTCCGGAACTAGTCCTCCCTGCGGTATGGCTCCCTCATGGGATACTGGGAATTTCTAACTCAGAGATCGTGACCATGGGTAAGGAGAGTGCCTTTGGCCCTTTTGAAGGACAATTACTAGTGGGAGATCAGGGACAAAGTAAAATTATGCGCGTAGCCCTTGAGAAAGTAAAGGGAGAATACCAGGGTGTTGCTTTTAATTTCATTCAGGGCTTTCAGTCTGGAGTCATGCGCATGGACTGGGGTATGAATAATACACTCTTCGTGGGAGAAACAAACAGAGGATGGGGATCTGCAGGGATCACGAATTCAGGCCTACAGTTTGTTAATTGGACAGGCCAAACTCCCTTTGAAATGCATACTGTTTCTGCCAGACCGGATGGATTTGAAATTACCTTTACCAAAGCGGTAGATAAAAAGTTAGCTGAGGATCTGGATAGCTATTCTGGAAAAAGCTACATCTACAAGTACCATCCTGCTTACGGCAGCCCTCCTGTGAACATTGAGGATCTACAAATTAAGGGCGTAAAGGTGGCTGAGGATGGTATGTCCGTCAGAATAGTAGTGGAAAATATGAGGCAGTACCATTTGCATGAAATTTATGTAGTAGGGCTGAGAAGTGCAGAGGGGAATGAACCTGTGCTACATCCCGCAGCCTATTATACCTTGAATAACATTCCCGAAGGTAAAAAGCTGCACTAGATCTTTTGGTAGATAAGCTGCTTAACTCCAGCTTTTTA
>JBCBKZ010000035.1:0-15708 GCA_038520955.1 Bacteroidota bacterium
AGATCTCTGGCATTAATGAGCGTAACAGAGGAACTATCCGGACTCAGTCGAAAATCCCCTGTGAAATTTTGGGCTATGTTCCCCACTGTAGGTGCTCTATATGCACCACTGGTCAACAGTTTAAAGTGGAACTTGTTAAAGGACTTGGTTAGTGCGACTCTTGGTGCTACAGCTGCTCTGTAGGAGGTATTGTAATCAAACCTAATTCCTGAGGTGATATTCACAAAGGGGGTGCGAAAAATACCCTGCGCGAAAGCAAAGATATTGGTGTATCGTTCATTTGTAACTCCCCCACTTAGTGGGAAAGGAGTCAGCAGGCCTTCAGCCCTGGCAAAGTCAACGAAAGCCCCTACTCCACCAAGAAGATTTACCCTGTGGTTCACATCGTAATCAGCCGTAACCGTCAGCTTATTTCTGGACAGCTGATTATCCCTATCATTTCCTACTATGGAGTCCGGAACGTTTAGACCGGTGAACTGGGGAAACTGAAAGGTATTGGTATACTGAGGAGTGATAGTTAAGTCATCAGAAGGTCTGAACGTATACTTAACCTCAGTAAAGCCTGACCGAAGGCCAAATTGTTCGGGTCTCTTGTCCTCCTCATCCAGTAAGGATATGTTCTGGTACTTATATAAGTCTATGGTAGAACGTACTGTCAGGTCTTTCCAGCGAACAAACAAATTGGTGAAAGAGGGATTCAGATCCGATTCATCAGAGAGAGAGACACTCCTGCCTATACCTAAAGAATCTATCAAGTCATCCCTGTACGACCCAAAGTGAGGTCTATCACTACGCTGGCCATCCCCTGTATAGGTGGTAAAGTTGATGGTAAAATCCTTCCAGGTTTTCCCGGCATAAAAGTAGCGGTTAAATCTTCCCCTCGTATCCCGCATATTTCCGTATATCCACTCCGCTTTTAATCCACTAAACTCTGCCCCACTCAGCGTGATGATGTTAATCACAGCATACTCAGCAAATCCTCCATAGATAGCCGTACCGGGTCCACGGATTACTTCTATTCGCTTAATCAGGTCTACAGGATAATGGTTTCCAAAGGCCAGATTGGATTGATAGACGTCATTCATCTCCTGCCCGTCTATGAGGAGAAGTACCTTCCCTTCATTGGCCCAGTTTCCTCTGAGCCCAACGCCTACTCTACCATTTTGGTCCGTCCCGAAGGTAAAACCAGGGACCAGTCTCAATACATCAATGAGATCCCTTGCCCCTGAGTTTTTGATTTCTTCCTCAGTGATCAGAGTAACTATACCTGGAGAATTACGGGTTTTTTGGGATTTCTGCGAGGCTACTTTGACGAGGCTGTTCAGGACCTTTTCCAACTCACTATTGGCTTGAGTACCTTTTAAAGAGTCGAGTCCGCTTAAAGGGGTATCGTAGAATGAGGAGAGATCTACACTGTCTATTTCTATCTTCACCGAGTCCGGCTGACCGTAGACAGCCGTCCACAGCAGTAAGAAGAAAACAGAGTTGAGTGCAGTAAATCGTCTAAACAACATGTATAAATCTACCGATACACAAAAACCGTTAGGAAGTTAAGAAGGAAATATCCCCTCACAAAAAAATTATGTATTAGTATAGACTGATTTTTTCCTAAAAAAGATGCCTGAGTCTTAGCTCACGCATTATGAGTTAGTCTTTTCCTACTTACCCAAACGGTGATCATACCTATGACCATCAACTGGAAAGCAAGTATCCAAAGAGCCTGTTGATCTATTTGCTGAACGTCAATTAAGGGAAATGGGAGAGAACTTACCTGGATACAGATCCAGTTCATCAGAAGGATACTCTTTTGGCAAATCCACCCAAAGCAAACCGCCAATGGTGAAACCCAACAAAAGCATAGGGTCAAAAACCCACTTAACACTGTTACAAAACTTACAATCGTAATAAGGAGGTTTGTGATGAGGAAATAGGTAGGAAACTTACCAAAGACAACTCCTATTACCGGCGCTGTAAACAAGGTAGCAAATAAGGAAACACCTAAGGCAGCCATGACATTCCTGACCAGCCAGGGCTCCTCCTTAAAAATTTGTTCAAAGTGAGGGTATAACCAGACGATACCTATCACTGCCAAATAAGAAAGTTGGAAGCCTACTTCATAAATGATATCCGGATTAACCAGTATCTGGATAAGCGCAGAAAGAGCTACGACATTGAGAATGTGATAGCGCTGAGCTGAAAGTCTAAAGACCAGGATAGCAGAGAACATAATCACGGCCCTAACTACGGCTGGACTGGCTCCCGTAGCGAACATATATGCCTGCAAAGCCAGTAGGATCATTAGATACTTTAACTGCTTCCCCCAGGGAATTGCATGAAGGATGCTAAGCAGCCCATTTAGCACCAGATAAATGATCCCAATATGTAGACCGGAAATAGCCAGAATGTGACTCGCTCCAGCCTGACTAAATACCTCTCTCTGCGCCGGCTTCAACAGATCCTTGTCTCCAATAATGATGGCTAGCCCTATCGGAAGCGTAGTAGAATCTCCCAAATAGGCTGTCAATTTATCAGAGAAGTACTGCTGGGTTTTCTCGCTCCAATATCCTACCCCTTTTCTGGTCCCAACTAATTCTACCCGTGAAGCGAACAAGCTATGATCAATTCCCTTCTTTTGAAGGTAGGCCAGGTAGGAAGGATATTTACTCTTTACCGGATTAAGTCTTCCTTTCACCCAAATGCTATCATATCGAGAATAGGTAACTTCTTCACCTTTCGGGAAATACAGGAGAATTCTCCCTTCTGTGGACATGGTAGTATCTCCTTCTATTCTCACACTTAGCTTAAGGAAGCATTTGGCCCCATACACATTGGTTTTCACACTACTTTCAATTTCCCCAAGTAGAACCACCTGCTCACCTTCAAGCGGTTTGAGATGAATATTACTCTTTACTTCCCGTGTCTGAGCAAGGGCTGCTCCTAATAACATCCCACAGATCAGGCTGCCTAATAGGTAGGTGGCTTCCCACTTTAGGGTGAGAAGCTTTTGATCATTCTTCAGAAAAATAACCAGGAAAAGTAATAGTACAGTAGCTGCCAGAATCCACTGAGAAAATGGACCCTCTAGTATCAGCATCCCAATGAGCAATGATAGGCTTACCTTAAAAAAAGGTGATTGGGAAATGCTTCGCATGTCATGAGAACAGAAAAGGCGCTAGCGGGTAAACACCCACTCGTTTTCTGTAGAGAAGGATTCATGGAACTGATACCCCATTCCTTCAAATCTCTTTAAGTCCTCTGCTTCCGAAATTCTATTTCTTATGGCAAAGTCCGTCATAGCTCCTCTGGCCTGTTTGGCGTAAAGAAACTTGGTGATAAACTTTCCGTTATGTTGATCCTTGAATACAGGAGTGATGGTCCTGAAGGGCGCTTTCTTTATGTTTAGCGCTTTTACGTACTCGTTAGACGCCAGATTTACCAATACATGTGCTCCTGCTTCTTCCATCTGTCCTACCAGTAAATTTCTGATCCTGTCTCCCCAGAACTCATAGAGGTTCTTTCCTCTCTTTGTCTGAAACTTAGTCCCCATTTCCAGTCTATAGGGCTGGATTAGATCTAGCGGCTTTAACAAACCATATAAACCAGATAAAATTCTCAAATGTCCCTGCGCAAAGTCGAAGTCTGTTTCCTGATATTTCTCCCATTCAAAACCCAAATACACATCTCCCTTAAAGGAAAACAAAGCCTGTTTAGCATTACTTTCGGTGAAGGGAAGACTAAAGGTCTGATAGCGTTCATAGTTTAGCTCTCCCAGTTTCTCACTGATGCCCATAAGGTCACTTAATTCGGGCGCACTCATTTTGCTGAGCTTCTTCAACAGCTCCTTTGTATCATCTATAAGGATGGGCTGAGAATGCTTGGCAGTAGGTGCAGGTGCCTGAAAGTCTAGTTTCTTGGCGGGTGAAATGACAAAAAAACAGTTTCCGCTACTCATCTGAATCAATAATTTTAGTCAAAGTTACATTTTTCCAGCTTAGCCTGACAAACCGGATACATATTCAAATAAATCTGTATGCTTCAACTCATACTGAAGCTTCTGAAGACTTGTGCTACTATCTATAAGCTTTGCGTCTTCTCCTCCCTCCTTGAAGACCGGAGAATTTCCTCCAAAAGCTTCTATAGCATAAGAATAGAACTCTCTTTTAGCCGGATGTTCAGGAGAAGCTAAATGAAATGTTTCTCCCCATGCTTCTTTCTCTATTATCTTGAGAATTACTCCTATCACATCTTCTAGCCCAACAAGATTCACCGGCGCATCTCCATTCTGTACTTCTGAAACCTTCCTGAAGAATCTCCCCGGATGCCTATTGGGGCCTATTAATCCGCTCAGTCTTAAGTTAGAAACCGGAATAGGCAGAGACTGGATAAATCTCTCAGATCTTAGGAGTGCCTTACCAGAGGAAGTAAGAGGTATAGGTGTGGAATTCTCTTTTACTACTCCCTTTATGTTTCCGTAGACTGAGGTAGAACTCACAAAAACGATCCCCTTTGTTCTTTCCTGATTAATGTTTTGGGCCAGTTCTTCGATCTTAGCCATGTAACTTTCTTCTGCTGAACCTGACTTTCTCCCCGGAGGTATGTTTATGACGACAATGTCTGTATCCATGAAAGATGGCAGATCTCCTATCATTTGCTCAGGACTGAGGGAAATAAGATAAGGTTCTATCCCTTTTCCTTCCAGCAAAGGAAGCTTTTCCTCACGGGTGGTGGATCCTTTCACACTTGCCCCTTTTTCTATAAGGGCTTCTGATAAGGGAATACCTAACCAGCCACAACCAATAATGGATACAGTTAATCCAGTCATGTTGCTAAGAACTTATTTCCTTAAATAATTGTTGCGTAAAACGGCCTTCTTCGCTAGTAAGTCTCATTTTCGTCATCTGATATTTCAAATTAATTACTAGTTTACGATAAGGATACCATATCAGGCTTTCAATATTTCCCACAACCCGATTTTTCAGGTTACCCTATTGAAACTAATCCTATTAATAATCAGCAAAAACCCCCAACCCCGATATTATGAGTGCAATTTTTGGAGAAATACTCACCTTTAGACAGGAAAATGGCCCCCAGGAAGTAGAATTATTAGTACATGGAGATGAGTTCTACGCCCGCTACGAAACCCTGGAAGGGTACACAGTTATTTATGATCCGGACTTGGGCTGCTACTGCTACGCCAAAGTCTTAAACGGCAGATTTTTCTCCTCAGGAATTAGCATTCAGAAACCTGCTCCCCCTGAATTCCCCAAACACATCAGAGAGAGTGAGGATATTCGTAATGAGAAATTTGATAGGCGCTACCAGCAAATGCGTGGGGGAACAGACCTTCCCTTCCTGAGAACCATAGGACAGGATCAGGGACTTCTTCCCGGGAGAAAGCTCACCCATGGTAATGTGAGGGGACTGACCATCATGGTAGAATTTGCTGATATCAAGGCTGGAGTAAGCAGAGAAGATGTAGATGCTCTCCTAAACGGAGATGGGTATAGTGAGAATGGAAATTTCTCCTCTGTCAAAGAGTATTACAGCAAGATGTCTTCCGGGAAACTCCTCTTCACCAATAAGGTAGTTGGTCCTATAACGCTGCCGAGAGATCGGTCCTATTATATTTCCAGGCCACTCTTCAAAGATGCCCTGGAGAAAGCGGTAAGTGACTTTGGGGTAAACTTTGCCGAATTCGACTCCAGAAATGAGCGAATCGTAGATGCCGTAAGTTTCTTCTACGCTGGAAGGACGGAATATGCAGACTGGTTGTGGCCGCACAATTACCAGCTGGATATGACGCTGAATGGCTATAAGATAGACCAGTATATGATCACCAGCTTGGGACGTCAGAAGGTGGATCTTTCCATAGGAACTTTCTGCCATGAGGCTGGTCATATGCTATGTAGGTTCCCGGATCTATACGACTATGGTAACAGGGACGGCGACTTTGAAAAAAGTGCTGGTTTAGGGAAGTATTGTTTAATGAGTGCCGGTAACCACCTTAACAGAGGACGTACCCCTGCTCCATTCTGTTCTTATCTAAGATACCTGGCAGGATGGTATGATCAGGAAATTCTGCTGGATTCCCCAGGCCAACACGTCATTACTCATGGAGAATACAATAAGATTTATAAATATCCTGGAAGGGCTGATAATGAGTACTTCTTGGTGGAGAATAGAAGTCAGTTAGAACTGGATACATTCATTCCCGACTCAGGATTAGCTGTTTTCCATTGTGATACATTGGGTTCCAATGAATGGCAAGGAGGTACCGCCAGTAAGCATTATCAGGCCGGACTCTTGCAGGCTGATGGCCATTTGGATCTGGAAAATAACCGTAACCAAGGGGATACAGGTGATCTATTTGGAGAAAAAAGTGGAATTGCCCTTTCTGATACAACTATGCCTCACACGCGTTTGTGGGATGGTTCTGCTTCAGGTTTTATCCTCTCCGACATTTCTGCCCCGGGAGAGGATATGCGCTTTACAGTAGGAGAATTTACCGACAGCAACCTACTCACTTTCAACAAACAGGCTGATCTTCTCATTCCAGACAACTCTGATACCGGCGTTGACAGTGAGATTCTGGTTCCGGATGATGGCGCCATCACCCTAATCAGGGTTTCGGTAGACATCACACACACCTATGTAGGAGACCTTGAAGTGAGCCTCATAGCACCAGACGGAAAAGTAGCCCAATTACATGATAATACTGGTGGATCTAATGATGATCTCATCTTGTCCATGGAATCAGGAAAAGAAGAAGAGCTGGATGCCTTTGTCGGTTCTAGTATGAAAGGGACCTGGAAGCTAAGAGTGAAGGATCTTGCCAGCCAGGATACAGGGAGAATCAACAACTGGAAGCTTGAGTTCGACTTTGATAATGTAGGGAACAAGATTCAGGAGAGCGCTGCACCTAAAGTAGCTATTCCGGATAACGACCTGAAGGGAGTTACAGATTCCATCAGAATAGAAGAAAGTGGGAGTCTGTCAGACATCAGTGTGAGAGTTAAAATCAACCATACTTACATTGGAGATCTGGTAATAGAACTCTCTGCTCCTAATGGTAGCTCAGCAGTTTTACAAAGCAGGGCTGGTAATAGCCAAAAGAACATGGACAAAGAATTCAACCTTATCAGCACATCTTCATTAAGTAACCTTCTGGGCGCAGAAATTAATGGAAATTGGCAGCTAACGGTAAAGGACATGGCCAATATAGACTTTGGGACACTGGAAGAGTGGACGCTGGTATTGTCTGTATAAGGCAAACATGGGATTATTCTCAAGAAATGTTTTTCATTGGAGTTGGACGGACCCTGAGGTTCTCGAAGGGTCATTCCGCCCCATTTTACGTTGTCGTTTCGAGAGCCTCAACGACCCTAAATGGTACACTTCTTATTGATCCCCAAAAACGACATGTTAAATCACAGATAGGCAATAGGCTTATCTGTGGTTTTTTATCTCTAACTGACTTAGGGTGTGTAAACCTCTATCAGGGTAGAAGTCCCATTTCCACCAGCGCTAGTAGCTCCTCCGATGGCGTAGATTTTTCCATTCACTGCTACTCCGCCTAGTCCATGTCTGGGTGTTTTCATGTCCTCGACTTCTTCCCATGTATCTGTGGCGGGATCATACTTCCAGGTTTCAGGATACACCCCTCCCCCATCATTGAAGAATTCCCCCCCAAATGCGTAAAGTTTTCCATCTATGGCTGCGGCGGCTAGTCCCCCTTGCCCTTGGGGCATAGGTGCCAGGCTTTCCCAACTGTCCGATTCGGGATCATACCTTTCTGTGGGCGTAACATTTCCACCTGTCATGGTTCTGCCACCTACCACATACCATTGTCCGTCTATTACAGCTCCGGCAGCTGAATTCCGCTTGGTAAGGGCTGGCGCCATTTCTTTCCAATTATCATTGGATGGATCATAGCGTAAATGCTGGTCTGAATCTGTATGATCCTGGTAAGTACCGTTGGCACTTCCTTTCATTCTTCTTCCGCCTACCACATGTATGTAGTCGCCTAAGGAGGTGCAGACCGTTTCTGCATGCGGATTAGGGGCCTCCGCCATGGTTTCATAGGCTTCATTCTCAAATACCCAAGTCTGCGCTCTCATATTCCATGGACCTGTTTCTCTTGGAATGAAACCTCCTAGCAAATAGAGCTTACCTTTATGAGAAACCAGATTGGGATGATGCCTTTTCTCAGGCAGATTAGGTAGATCTGTTACGGTTTTTCCTTCCAGGTCTATCAGTTGATGGAAAGAAGAAGCATCCGTGATCTGTCCTCCCTCAGATAGAAATCCTCCCGCTAAGTGAATCTTGCCATTATGTAGAATAGGATAGATCTCCTGAACCGGAAAAGGTAAGTCCATAAAGTAAGACCAGCCAGCCTCAAGTAGTTCTTCCTGGTTAGGTTCTCCGGTAGTTTGACAAGCCACAGATAAAGCCCCCATACCTGTAAGGTAGAGGAAGTGTCGGCGGGAAAGGTAAGGGTTCATAGGTAGAAGTAGTTAGGTGTTCTCTCTGAGAATATCCAAATATTCTCTCTATGATCCTATATTCTCAGGAAGCATTCTCACGATTTTGGCTCCTTCTATATGTTCCAACAGTAGAAGTATACTTCCATCAGCATCAATCTCTATATCCCTGATTCTGCCTAAGTCAGAAATAAGGGTTTCTCTTTCTAGGAGCTGCCCATTTTCTGTTCTAAAGCGATAAAGGGTAGCCGCTTTCAGAGAACCTACGATCAGGTCTCCATCCCATTCGGGAAACAAACCTCCCCTGTATACCACAAAGCTGGAAACAGCAGGCGAAGGCGTCAGGTCAACTACAGGCTGGATGAGGGTTTCAAGGTCTATATCTACCCCCAGAATCTTGGAGTAGCTAACTGAGGTTCCATCATAATTCAATCCTTTTGAGGTTAAGGGCCAGCCATAGTTTTCTCCGCCTATGAGCAGATTGACCTCATCTCCTCCTCTGGGTCCCATTTCAGTTCCCCAAAGCTGTCCTGTAAGCGTATCATACTCCAATCCTTCAGGGCTTCTGTGACCTATGGTCCAAATTTCTCCCAAAGACTCACTATCACCCACATAAGGATTGTCTTCTGGAATACTTCCGTCCATGTTCAAGCGGAAGATCTTTCCGTATGGCAAGGCTTTATTTTGAATCCCCCAAATGGATTCAAATACTCCTTCAGGTTTATTTCTCCACAACCTCGCACCTGAACTTAGGAAAACATGTCCCTTTTGATCAAAACATATGCGCCCACCCGTGGGCGTTTCGGGGGTAGGTTGGTAATTCTCCTTGGCAGTCTCCCAGACCACCTCTTCATCTGTCCAATTCCCTTCTGAAATTCTTCCACGAATCAGTTTCAGCATGGAAACGTCTCCCCCAATTTCGTTACAGTCTTTACACCTGTCTCCAAAACTCAGGTAAATCCATCCATTCTCAGAATAATCAGGATGCAAGGCTACATCATGCATCCATCCTAAGCCGTGAATAAGTTTGGTAGTACTTTCCTCGTAGACACCCTCGTAGGTTTTGGGGGTCCCTTTTATATAATTTGATAGCTTTCCTTCAGGTGAAATGATCCGCAATCCTTTTCTCTTCTCGGTCAAAAGGATGTTTCTGCCGGGCATGGGTTCTATGGAAAATGGCCAGGGTTCCAGGCCGGCAGCCACTTCTTGAAGACGGAAAGAGGTGCGTTTTGTAGGGACCAGCTGAGTTGGGATCTTAAGGGATTCTCCCTCTTCCCCCTTAGCTACATTGTAATTCGCCATGGAAGTCCCTTCCCGCTTTTCTGCTATGAATATGGCTAGTTTACGGATGGCCCTTTCGGAAAGCGCTTCCTTAAAGGCAGGCATCCCTTTTTCTGGATATCCCTTATTGATAGATTGAATGAGTTCATCTACTGATTCTCCATTGGTCAGGGCTTTTCCTATTAAGGCAGGACCTTGTGGCCCTCCTTCAAGTTCTTTCCCATGGCAGGCGGTACAATGATTTGTATAGGTAAGCTCAAAAGGATCATTGTAGAAATAGCTACATCCAGTTGACAGAAGAATAGCTACAAAAAAGGGGAACAAAAATTTCATAGGAGAAAGAGTTGACTCTGATTAGGTAGAGTAAATAAGTAACTTAACTACTCCATATGTAACCAGAGCCTTCCCAGATGGGCTATTCCATGATGTTCTCCAGACTGAAGAGGAAGGCATATTCCATGGCTATTTCCTTCAAGCCTTCAAATCTTCCTGATTTCCCTCCATGTCCTGCTTCCATATTGGTATGGAGAAGGAGAGGATTCTTATCTGTTTTTAGTTCTCTTAGTTTGGCCACATACTTGGCTGGTTCCCAGTACTGAACCTGAGAATCATGTAAACCTGTGGTTACCAACATAGAAGGATATGCCTTGGCTTCCAGGTTATCATAGGGAGAATAGGACTTGATGTATTCATAATAGGTTTTATCATTGGGGTTCCCCCACTCATCATACTCCCCAGTAGTAAGCGGAATACTCTCATCCAGCATGGTCGTGATCACATCTACAAAGGGGACTGCAGATACGATCCCATTCCAAAGCTCAGGCTCTATATTAGCGATAGCACCCATTAACAGTCCACCAGCACTTCCCCCCATGGCATAGAGGTGATCAGGGCTGGTATACTTTTGCTCCACCAGATATTTCCCACAATCTATGAAGTCGTAGAAGGTATTCTTCTTCTTCAGCAGCTTTCCATCTTCATACCACTTTCTTCCTAACTCTTCTCCTCCTCTTATGTGTGCTATGGCATAGGCAAACCCTCTATTCAGTAAACTCAACCTAACTGAACTGAAGTAGGGGTCCATGCTGGAACCATAAGACCCATAAGCATACAGCAAGAGAGGTTGTTCTCCATTTCTTTCAAAGCCTTTTTTATAGACAATAGAAATAGGCACTTCTACCCCATCTCTGGCTTTGGCATACAAACGTTCCGTATGGTACTCCTTAGGATCAAAGTCTCCTAACACCTCCTGCTGTTTCCTCAGAATCAGCTTCTTATCCTTCATGTGGTAGTCATAGACTGAATTAGGCGTAGTCATAGATGTATAGCCTACCCGCAAAAGGTCTGTATCAAACTCGAAATTGGCTGATGTATAGGCCAGGAAAGCCTCTTCTCCAAAGTCCAGGTAGTGATCATCCCCTTCCCATGAGGTAATGCGAATCTGGGTGATCCCCTTAATTCTTTCAGTGAGTACTAAATAATCCTGGAATATTTCCACTCCTTCCAGCAATACTTCAGGTCTATGGGCTATCACTTCTTCCCAATGCTCTTTCTCAGTTTTGTTAACCGACGTTCGCATCAGCCTGAAATTTTCTGCCCCCCAGTTGGTGAGTATGTAAAAATGATCCCCAAAGTGGTAGGTACTATACTCGTGGTCCCTTTCTCTGGTTTGGATAGGCCTAAACTCTCCTGAAGGATTATCCGCCTCCAGTACCCATTCTTCTGAAGAAAGTGTCTGAAAAGAGCCTATGTTAATGTATGTATCAGACTTGGTCTTGTACACATAGCATGAAAAGGTATTATCCTCTTCATGAAAAACCTCTACATCCTCGGAAGCAGGCGTACCCAGTGTATGACGCATGATTTTATAGCTCCTAAGGGTTTGGGGATCCTTAAGACTGTAAAAGACGGTTTGATTATCATTAGCCCATGCAGCACTCCCCCCAGTGTTGGGGATTTCGTCCTCATATATTTCTCCCGTTTCCAGGTTCTTGAATTTGAGTGCGTATAAACGTCTACTAACCGTATCCTGTCCATAAGCCAGGATCTTATTGTTCGGACTAACTGACCGGCCCCCTATCTGGAAAAAATCATGGCCCTCTGCCAACATATTCACATCCAGCATAATTTCTTCCTGAGCCTTAAGATCTCCCTTTTTGCGGGACAGAATGGGGTATTCCTTCCCCTCCTCATATCGGGATAGATAGTAATATCCATTTTTCTTAAAAGGGACCGATTGATCATCCTCCTTTATGCGGGCCTTCATTTCCAGGAATAGGGATTCCTGAAATTCCTTTACCGAAGCCAGCATCTGGTCTTTATAGGCATTTTCAGCCGTTAGATAGTCAATTACTTCCTGGTTTTCGCGTTCATTCAGCCAGTAGTAGTTGTCAATACGAGTATCATCATGAATACTAAGCTCTTTAGGAACTTTCTTAGCCACTGGAGCATCCAGGTCTATTTGTTGATACATAGAAGATTGGGTTTTATCACTGAATTCACATCCTGCAAATAAAGTGATGATTCCGCTAAGAATCACGGAAGAAATGTGTCTGATTTTAAACATTGGATGGTTCGATAAACAAAACACTAAAATGAAAATTTCCTCTTAGCTCCCAAAGACATATGGTATATCGAACAAGAATGGGAAGGTCATGTACTGACTATAATCCGTACATGGTTAAAAGACGCTCATCCCGTTAATAGAAGTTAATTACAAAAGGTCTATGCTACCACCAAAAAACTTTTGTTATTTTTTTTGAGAACAGCTTGAAGCAATGGATTTTGATATAGGAGTGTCTTTACCTTAATTACCTTCAAAGATAGAAACCTATCATGAAAGCCAGTCGTTCATCCTCTTTTGATCATCAACTACAGACTTGCCTCAAGCTGATAGAAGATCAGTTAGATTGGCCCAATAGCCTTGAATGGCAAAACGGTCACTTCGAATTACTCAGTCAGAAGATTTTTGATAAGACCAGCATCAAGTTGAGTGCAGTTACCCTGAAGCGCGTTTGGGGAAAGGTGTCTTATGATTCGTCCCCTTCTATGAGTACCCTGGATGCGTTGGCAGGTTTCCTGGATTTTGAAAACTGGATAGACTTTCAGGAAACCTTCTCCAAAAAAACAGCCCCTCCTATTAAGCTGTTCCGCAAGGTAAAACCCATCAAACTAAGCTATGTACTTGGATTTCTGATCATAGGATTGCTGACGGGCTTCCTCTTAAGCAGGGATTACTCTTCTCCCAAGCTGCTACCCAAAGTAGCCTTCGACTTTGAACCGGTTACTCAGGGCATTCCCAATACGGTAAATTTCACCTATGATGTCAGTAAAACCGGCGCTGACTCAGCCTTTATCCAGCAATCCTGGGATGAACGCCTCAGGTTCCAGATTCCCATGGACCAGCACTTCTATGCTTCCACCTATTTTTATCCGGGCTTTTACAGAGCCAAGTTGGTCCTTAATGAAGATGTAATACAGGAGAAGAAACTTCTGGTGCCCTCAGATGGATGGTTAGCTGTCGTGGAGAAAGAACCTACC
The DNA here is from genome assembly GCA_038520955.1 of Bacteroidota bacterium. Taxonomy (GTDB): domain Bacteria; phylum Bacteroidota; class Bacteroidia; order J057; family J057; genus JBCBKZ01. The sequence continues at coordinate 13,302 of JBCBKZ010000035.1, forward strand.
CCTATTTACAGACATGAGAATCAACTCTCTGAGGGATATCCAGACATAGGTATAGCCTTTTTAGTAGAGAATGGCTACGACCTGCATGAGGAGGTTCCTTTGACCCATCTATTTTACGTAGGAGGACTGGAAGAGGTACCCATGGATGACACCCATTTTGAGACTCGTTTTCAGCATACCTTCTCCAAGGGAGATGCTGTCTGTCAGTATGGAAGAATCATCCTCCTTTGTACAGATGGACCTATTCTCATTCCCTTTTCTATTCCCGGATGTGTGGGAGATTTATCCATGAAATTAGTGGACCATTGGCTTGAGGGAAATATGGTAGATATGACGGGCCTGGGATTGGATTTCAGTCAGGAAGTAAAGATGGATATACATGTGAAAGGGCTCCAACTGCAAGTCAAGGTCAATGATCAACTGGCCTTTCAACGAACCCTCAAAACTCCTCCTGGAGATATAGTGGGAGTGAGTTACCGCTTCCATGGCACAGGTCAGGTTTACGCTGCTGTCGTAAAAACTGAAGGAGAAGAAATCGTCCTCAGATAGTCCTTGAATCATCTTGAACCAACTTGAACAGGCTTTGTATAGCCTGAATAGTGATTTTTGGCGTAAGCTCAACCAAAAATGACAAGATGAAAAAATCACTATTCACATTAGCATTAGGCATCCTCATTCAGCTAAGTGCCCTACATGCGCAAGAAACCTACTCTGCCTCTTTTGTACCTGAAGAATGGAAAGTAGAAGCAGAAAAGTTTGAATTCACCACCTATAAGGGAAAAGCTGCCTTATACCTGGAGAATGGTGTTGCTTTGCACAAAGAAGCCAGTCTGCAGGACGGGGTCATAGAATTCGACATCAGCTTTGAAGAGGCGAGGCGTTTTATGGGGATTCAATTCCGGAAAACAGATCCGATTAATTATGAAGAGTTTTATGTAAGACCTCACCAATCCGGGAATCCAGACGCCACTCAATATACGCCTGTATTCAACGGAAATGCAGCCTGGCAACTCTATCATGGAGAAGGGCACTCCGCCGCTTATTCTTACAATTTTGGAGAATGGATACATGTGAAGCTCCTCATTTCCGGCAACCAGATGGATATCTTCCTTAATGATATGTCTCAGCCTTTCCTCTACGTACATGAACTTAAGCAGGAAAGAGCCGAGGGTGCCATAAGCTTCTCCTCTTTCCTAGGCGGTGGATACTTTGCCAACCTAACCTATACCCCAATGGAACTTCCTGGCATAAGCAGTAAGGAGAAGACCTTTTCCCCTGAAGAAGGGATCATTACGAGTTGGGAGGTTTCTCCTGCATTTTCTTCTGAGAGCATGAAGGGAATTACCAGCCTAAAAGATATACCTAACTTCAAGGCCTTGACATGGGAAACGGCAGAAACAGAATACACCGGGATGTTAAACTTATCCAGATTTGCAGAAGTAAGCCCCAAGTCCAATACGATTTTGGTTAGAGCTGAAATAGCGTCTGATGAGGAAACGGTAAAACGCATTGAGCTAGGCTACAGCGATCAGCTATCCGCCTTTGTGAATGGCCAACTCGTTTACAGTGGACAAAACAACTTCCGTTCAAGGGATTACCGCTATTTAGGGACCATAGGATTTTTTGATGCGGTATATGTTCCCCTGAAGAAAGGGAAAAACACTGTCTACTTTGCTGTATCTGAGAACTTTGGAGGCTGGGGCATTAAAGGCAGGCTAAGTGAGTTGGAGCAGCCGGGTTTATCCAGAGCAGAATAGATTGGAGGAAATGAAAAGGGCCTACTCAGACATGTGAGTGGGCCCAATCTATTTGTTTGTTCTTGCAAATTTATTCTCCTGAAGGATAGCTATTCATGACATACTTATTTCTCATGAAGTACTCCTCTTCATCATCAAACTTGACATCTTTGGTGATGGTGAGATGGGAAGAAGAAAAATCAAAAGTAGTTCTAAAGGTACATTTACGGTTATCATTTCCATCCTTTCCAGACCTACTGACTACCAGTTTACTTAGTCTCCCATCAGTACCAGATTCTTTCTCCTTTACATCCCATGTACCGCCCCCACCTATCAATTGGCCATTCTTGACTTCATAGTTATAGTTTTGCTTGATCACCCTTCCTCCTTCGTAGATGGAATGTTCTATGATCAGTTTTCCTTTCTTTTGGTAGGTAACACCGACAAAGGGCAGGGTGACTAAATCCCCTCCACTGTAATTTTTGTACGTAAGTTCTCCCGTATGCATTCCCTGGAAAGACAGGAGCTCCGCATTGCTGAGGGAAGGAGTTTGGGCATAGGTATTCAACCCAAAGAGAAGTAACATACAACTAAATGCGAGGGCTGAGATGTTTCTTTTTTCCATAGTGATTTTGAATTAAGGCTTGTAAGATACTATTCTCCCAAATGAC
>JBCBKZ010000360.1:0-5830 GCA_038520955.1 Bacteroidota bacterium
AGACGTACATATTCTATTCTCCCACCTGCCTGAACCCCATTTTCAAATCGGTTGAATAAGTATGCTTCAGCGTATTTTCTGCTTATCAGGCTGTTATCCGTTTCAGGATTATGGGTTTGGAGAACTTGGGTGAGCTTTTGATCCATCTGTGCGGGGTCACTGCCTTGCTGTAAGACGAAGTAGGTATTAGGGTTACTGTTTCGCCAATCCCTGTTAGAAGGATAGGCTTCTAAAAAGAGCTCGTAATCAATTAATAGCTCGAACTGATCCGTGGCATTGGTGGGTGGAGGAAGAAAAATACCGCTCACTTCATAGGTTCCAGAAAAATCTTCAAACTCCCATTCCATGAGTTCTCCTACCAGATTCTCTGTCCTCCCAAATAACTTGAGGGCTAAAGTGGTAGAGATAGCCATGCTATGCTTTTTCTCGAAAAGCTCTTTGGGCTCACCTTCTGTAAACTCACAGCTGAAGACATTAAAGTAGGAATCACCTACAAACTTGGGGAGAACCCGTATCCTGTCTTCTCCTGCAGAAAGAAAGCTGCTGCCTTCATCCAGAAACCATGAGGTAGGCATAACTGATACAGCATGTTCTACTTCCGGGAGTTCTTTCTCTATGGTTTCAGCCAGTAGACCCTGCGTTCCTTCATGGGTAGAAATTCCTTGAGAGTCGGGATTATTCTGTAGAACCTGATACAGTCTGGCCTCCTTCTCATGGTACTTATCTACACTCATCTCATCTTGTACCCACAAGTAAATCAGCAACACACAAGCTAATCCGGTAGAAAGTCCTGCCAGATTAATGAGAAAAGTAGTCTTGTTTCGGAGAAAGCTCCGGTAAGTTATCAGTAGGTCAAATTTTAGCATGGCTGGTCTTATGAATGAAGGGTAAATAGGGCGTATGATTCTAGGTCTGAATAATAAAAGCACGTCCAGGAACATGAGCCATCTGGCTTTTTTAGGAGAATGCTCCTGGCTTCTTTCCTCAAATAGCTCCAGTAGATCTCCTTCTATATCCATATGGAGCTCCGGTTTACAAAACCATTTGAATAGGTTCAGCAAATACTGAGGAGAAGTATGGGGTCCTGTAAATTTCATATAGAAGGCTTGGGGAATAAGGCTGACCTTGGAATAGAATTCCACAATTGGTTACGGGTGTCACGCGTATGTTCCAGTGCTCTTTGTCCGAGGGCCGTGATGGTGAACATGAGCTTGGGTCTACCTGCACGGGAGGGAGTAGCTTCTCCCTTTCGGCTGCTGAGGTAGTCCTTGTTCTCCAGTCTCCTAAGGGCAGTTTGTAGAGCTCCTACACTTACTTTCCGCTGGAGTCTATCCTCAATTTCTTTCTTGATGGAGACCCCATAAGCATCAGGATGCAAGACTGCCACCGTGAGTAGAACTACTTCTTCAAATTCTCCCAATCTATATTGCTTCATATTAATTCCTAATTGTAGTAATATCAATTACGAGATTTGCTAGATAAATTCCTAATTGTAGTAAAATAAAGTGTGAATGAATAGACAGAGGAACATACTAAGGGTTGCTTGGATTAGTCGAGGGATCTCGGCGGAGCCTACTTGCAATCTCCTGCATGCCCACTGAGAAGACGGATAAGGATATGGATATCGAAATAATGTAGGGGTGGATTTATCCGCCCCTAAATAGAGCCAGAGACTTGTGCCTTCCTTGTTTTGCTCCTATGGAGCAATGGGGTGTTTTCGTAATCCTATGGGCTATTGCGGTTGGGCTCCGATGGAGCCAGTATAAGAGGAGGTTTTTTCTCCTACCCTTAAATGGGATACGAGGTAGTACTGATTAATCTGTCGAAATAATGTAGGGGCGGATTTATCCGCCCTTCAAGTCCTATCGAAGGTAAGGCTGCTGTTACATTTGGCTTTGACGAGCCCAACACATATTAACTAAGGAAAAGTTTGCTTACCAGGTGTTTGTCTACAGCTAAGCTAGATCACCCTTCCGCTTCTACCCCCTTACCCTTGAAAGGGCGAGAAGCCTGCAATCCTAATGGCAAGAGGATAGCAGGGCATTAACCTTTAAAGGGGATGTGAGCTTGTGAGAATGGGTTTTATGGCTAATGTTTTAGCTTCTGTGAGCCTACCATTTAGATGCTGGGACGGAGGAATGGATTCATCATATATCAATAATTGGTATATTCAGGGAAATCCAATCACTAACGACCTTAAAAAATATGAGATCCTTTTATCTATTGATAGCTGCCAGTTGCCTGTGTATATGGAGCTGCCAGCCTCCTCCGCCTCCTCAGGTAGACACGCTAGCAGCCTACTTTGATAATACTGGCAGAGATGATGTAATGACAGGGGGCGTAAAAATGATCCCCATCACTACGCCTATAGGAGAATTTAATGTGTTCACCAAAAGGGTAGGGAATAACCCCAAAATCAAGTTGCTGTTACTGCATGGAGGACCTGGAGGTACGCACGAAGCCTTCGAACCTTTCTTTAGCTTCCTTCCTCCAGAAGGAATAGAGTATTATTATTATGACCAGTTGGGTTCTTACTATAGTGACCAGCCGGAAGATCCTTCTTTATGGGAGGTAGACAGATTTGTGGAAGAAGTAGAGCAGGTGAGAAAAGCCTTAGGCCTGGATAAAGACAACTTTTATGTGCTGGGACACTCATGGGGAGGAATACTCGCCATGGAATATGCCCTGAAGTACCAGGAGAATTTGAAAGGGCTTATCATATCCAATATGATGGCTAGCTGTCCGGATTATGGAAAGTATGCGAATGAAGTCCTGGGACCCGCCATGCCGCCAGAGGTATTTGCTGAAATCCAGGAGATAGAAGCGAACAACGATTTTGATAATCCTCGCTATATGGAATTACTGGTTCCTCATCACTATGAAGAGCATGTACTGAGAATGCCAGCAGAAGAATGGCCTAATTCTGTAAACAGAATGTTTGGCCACCTTAATCCCAATGTCTATGTACCCATGCAGGGGCCTAGTGAATTTGGGGTAAGAGGAAAACTGGAGAACTGGGATAGAACGGCAGATTTGAAGAATATAGGCGTCCCAACCCTCTCTATTGGAGGAGCTCATGATACAATGGACCCTAAACATATGGAATGGATCTCCACTGAGGTACAGAACGGAAGGTACCTCCACTGTCCTGAAGGAAGTCATGTGGCTTTTGTAGACGATCAGGAAACTTACTTTGAAGGTTTGATAGCCTTCATGAAGGATGTGGATGCAGGGAAGATGTAGGATTCCTCCATTAAAGATTATTACCCCGGTGGGCCTGTTTAGGGTCAATCGGGGTCTCTTTTTTTGCTGGCTAGATTCCGGCTGACCCAGCTATTCCTTTCGCTACAATCCCACCGGAATGATAAAATGCTTTGAATGTACTGAAGACTTTAATTTTCTCCCCTCAATCCGTTGATTTTCACTCGAAAAATCCTACCTTTGTAGTCCTTTTTTAGAAGATATGATAGAAATCGAAATCAAAAAGTTTCAGCAAGAGTATGAAACTACGTTCATCCTTATTCCCGAACTGTCAGAGGGTGAACACAGACAGCTTGTTGATAAGTACATCAACATGATCAAAGATAACGGAGGCGCTGTGCACAACATTGAGCACTGGGGCATGAGGAAGTTGGCATATCCTATCGCAAAGAAAACCAATGGATACTATGCATTCATTGAGTTTCGAGCAGACACTGAGTTTATTGATAGTCTTGAGCAGGCTTACCGCTATGATGAGAGTATGATCAGATACCTGACCGTGAAGTTGGAGAAGCATGCCTTGGAGTACAATGTGAAGAGAAGAGAGCAAGGTTTTGGTATGCGTAAAGATTTAAAACGTTAAGCCGCTAATTACAAGAAATCATGGCCAGAAAAGAACAAGTAATAGGACCTACGGCGGTCAATAAGATCAAAACGCAAAGTATCGCCAAAAAATACTGCCGCTTTAAGAAAGCAGGCATCAAGTATATAGATTATAAAGATCCTGACTTCCTGTTGAAGTTTGTAAATGATCAGGGGAAGATTCTTCCTCGCAGACTGACAGGAACCAGCCTGAAATATCAGCGTAGACTTTCTACTGCTATCAAGCGTGCCAGACATCTGGCCCTTCTACCATTTGTAACTGACGGACTGAAGTAATCATGGAAGTAATATTAAAACAACCCGTACGAAATCTGGGTGATCAGGATGATGTCGTAAAAGTGAAACCGGGTTACGCAAGAAACTTCCTGATCCCACAGGGACTAGCTATTTTAGCTACTGCTTCTAGTAAGAAGGCCCTGGAAGAAAAGAAACGTCAGGCCAGCCATAAGCAGGAGTTTGTGAAAAACCAGGCTCAGGAAAAGGCTGACAGCATGGAAGGAACCAAAATTCTGATTGAAACCCTGGCTGGAGCAGACGGAAAGCTGTTTGGATCTGTAACTTCTCTACAGATAGCGAACAGGCTGAAGGAAAAGGGATTCGATATAGACAAGCGTTCTGTAACCATCGAAGACATTCGTTCTACCGGAGAATACGAAGCTACTATTCACCTTCACAAGGAGGTAAAAGTGCAGATACCCATAGAGGTAAGCAGAAAAGAAGAGTAGATACTTCTCCCATACAAATCATAGAAGGCTATCCGATGAGGGTAGCCTTTCTTTTTTGTAGTAAGCCAAAATCAGGTCACAAAAAAAGACCGCGCGTGCCCTGCACCGCGGCCTACAGCCATGAAAACGCCCTAAAGCCGACGGAAGCATATTACTTCCGTACTATACTTAAGATGGCGTTTCTGCCATAGGTCACTCTTCAGTTAAAAAAATATTAAGATTCTTCTGCTTCAGAGAGAGAACGTGCCTGTTCTACCCAGGTGTCGCGCTTGATTCTTCCAGGAAATGAACCAATGGCTTCACTCACTTTAACTTCATCTTCAGCGTTGAGATTAGCAATCTGCTTAAAGGTGAAGATGCCCAGCTTATTGAGCTTTTCTTCTATAAAAGGACCTATCCCTTTAATCTTCTTCAGGTCGTCCTTTTCCTCAAGAGAGGCTACGCCTATGCGGCCAAAGTCTATGATACCATTATTCTGAGCTACTTTGGCTGGAGCTGGAGTGGGTGCCAACTCAACCACCTTTTCAACAGCTACTTCTTCTACCGCTACTTCTTCCTTCTCTGTATGGGTACCGTTCTGATCTTCTGCCCTGGCTTTGAGGACTTCATTGCCCTCCACCTTTTCTAAGGTAAGGGGTGCTTCCTTTTGTGTAGCTAGTAGAGACTCATACTTATTCTGGAAGTCATTACTGCTATTGACTGCCTTAGCAGATATATTCTTCAACTTCTCTACTTCATTCCCTAGTCTGGTAATTTCAGACTGCTGAGCGATGTACTGCTGATTGATTTCTTCATATTTAGCACGGAAGGGGCTCAGTAGGCCTATTCTCCTTTTATAGTCCTCATTCTTTTCTGTGAGGGCTTGAATTTCCTTCTTCAGCTCATCGGTGTTTACATCTTGGGTCTCAGCCTCAAGGAATCCTTTGGGAGAAGTATCAACCTCAGTAGAAGTATGCTGAGACTTGAGAAGGCTAAGCTCTGACCTAAGGCGATCAATCTCTTCTCTGCTCTCCTGGAACTGCGGCTGCATCTCCTGGTACATATTACGGAAGGATTTTAGCCCATGAATCTGTTCCAGTAGGTCTGTACGCTCATTACTCCAGGCATCCTGTTGGTCCTGAAGTATGAGGAGATCATTTTGGGTATGCTTAAAGGAGGTCTCCAGACTTTCCAGCTCCGTATCTACCCGGGTGAGGGTAGCTATTTGATTTTTGAGATCCTCACTTTCTTCTCTACAAAGC
>JBCBKZ010000361.1:0-5828 GCA_038520955.1 Bacteroidota bacterium
CTAAAGGATCTTTTTCCATGAATTTCAATTATCTGCCTTTTCTACAATTATCCATAAACTCTCTCTTGATATATTTATCATTCTGGATGACTTCGTAAAAGTCATCATAGTATTTAATGGCACTTTCCCTGACCTTAGGGTCTAAGAGGGCAAAGTCATTATAGGTGGCATAAATCTCATCCTTCTTCTCCAGGAACACCTCAAAACTTTCTTTGAATTCTTCCTCAGATCGGCAGAATCCACGGTAAATCCGTTCTTTAACAGACTTAATGCCTAATATAGGATTGGGAATTGCATAGGGTGCTCCAATAATCCCACACCAGTCAAAGTCATAAGGTACGGCGATGGGTTTATTGCTGGGAATAGAGTCCTTGAGGAGCTTGATATTATGGAGACTGGGGATGGACCAGTCTGTGTTGCCTACCATATACTGATAAACAGATAAAACGTCAACCTGTTTTCTAATGGTCTGATCTGGGTGGACATTTTTTCTGTCCAGGTTTCTACATTCCAGTCTGTAGGCTAATGATCCTTCATCTTCTATAAAGAAAGCGTAGCGTGTGATATCATCCAGTTTGCCACTGGTATCCTTGTAGGTAATCTTGACCATTCTCACACGGAAACTAAAGTCTGTGAGCAGATTATAGGTTTTGTAAGCCAGGTATTCCCCATAGAGGTACTGCTGGTAAGATTCCTTTTTAGACCGACAGTGGGTCACCAGTTTTAGCTTGTCCTGTCCTTCAAAGACAGTCCCTTTGACGGTTTTCTTTTGAAAATTAAATCTGATAGGAGGGAAGCTGCATTGTTTCTTCCTGAAGTTCCCTCTTAGCCTGATTTTGAGTGGGATGGTAATGTCACCTTTAAGGGGGTCATTGTATTGTATGCTCGCTATCTGATATTCTGGTTCAGCTGATCTGTTCTTAAAAAGGGTTTTAAAGTCTGCTTCTAACACCATTTCTATCGGCTCATCTTCCAAGAAGAGCATGGTGCACCTTTCATCAGAGACGTCAGCCATGGGAGTAGAAGCTTCGGCTTCCATTTCCTGGCCTGAGACAGGTAGGGTGGCGATGAAAAGACAAGCAGTGATCAGAAGGAAACGGATGAATGTATTCATTGTATCTGATTAAATGTCAAGGCTGATGTATTTCTTTATTGGCTTGGGAAAAAGGTTGACTCATATGCTTAATGCTTTGGTCCTTCCAGCTTTTCTCCCAAACACTTATTTGTTGGTTCGTATCCAGCGTAATTACGGTACTGACTCTGGTTCCGTATCTCGCTTCCGGAATATCTATGAAAACCGGGGATAGTTTCTTTTCCATTTCAAAGGGGATGCCTGTATCAGGCACTTCCTCATCTTTGACTATTTCTTTATTGGTCAGAGACTCTAGTAAGGCCTCTGGATTCAGGACATCTTCCTCACAGAAGCGTTTAAGTTTTTCTTTGGCCCTCACTACCTTAGGCCAGGCGGTTTCCAGTAAATGGTTGCTCAGCCCATATAAACCTGCTTCCAGTTTTTGAGCTACTGGCTCATCCAGTCTGTTAGAGAAATACCAGAGCTCCTTCATATCCCCATACACCAGATTAAATCCCTGATACTCCTTTCCATGTGTCTCTATCCAGGAAGTAAACACAGTAACAGGCGACGTATCCAGTAAGAATTTAGGGATCAATTCTCCTCTGGAAGGATTCGAGCTGTTAGGCTCTACGGGCTCACGGTAGTTGGTTACCCAGGCAAATCTGCCATTCCCCTTATGGACTGCCAGCCAGGTACCACCTGCCTTAAGGTCTCTCCCCCCCCAAATTTCCGACTGATCTTCCCACCAATCTGCTCGGGCAGTAGGCCTATCCCAAAACTCATCCCTATTTGCGACAACGATTAGCGGATAATCCGCCCGTTGCTTCCATGAAAAGCTAACAAGACACATATACGAATTCAATGATGTTTGAAAATGAGGAATTTTCAGCGTTTAATCAAACCAGCTGTCGATGATTAGTTTGATTCTGCCATTTCTTTCATCTTCAGAACTGTTCTCCAGTTCCGGGTAGTGGCTTTCACTTTAAGTTTCTTCTCAAAGAAGTTATTGTTCATTTTGGCCCTTCCGTAGCCTTGGGGAGAATAGAAATAGATACGGTCTCCAATCAGATGCCATTCTTCCGGAGAGTAGTCATGCTCTTTCAGAGTACTAACTAATGCTTCTTCCGGTTCCTCAGAAAGAAAGGTAACATAGCACCTGCCGATTTTTTCTTCTCCATAGGGGCTTTGAGAAATGGTTTCAGAAAAGTAGTCTGGAGAGTAGGAAAACACTTCCACCTCATAGCCATAGGCTTTTTGGATAGCGCTAGCTATATGCTCAGATAAGTCTGGAGCAGATGAATCAAACTGACAAACGATATTTCCACTCTGGATGTAGGTTGAAACATTAGCTAAACCAGATTCTGTGAGTAGGGTCCTGAAGTCAGCCATTTTGATCTTTTTCTGCCCGCTGACATTGATGCCTCTCAGAAGGGTGATGAATACTGCCATAGGTTACTGAATGTAGCTTGTTAATCAATTGAATGCCTGACGTCTAAGGTCGTTGAGGTTCTCGAAACGATATAACTTAATGGAACATTTTATCCCTTCGAGACCCTCAGGGAACCTCATGCTAAAAGCTTTTTCTTGGTAGAATACGTTGATCCTATTATTGACTTAATCCCTCCCGAACTTCTATATCTGCGGCCTTGGTAGAAGGATACCATGCTGCTAGAATACAAAGGGCAAGCACAGAAAAGAAAATCACCACAAAGTCCTGCCATTGCATAGCTAAGGGAAAGGGAAGACTCCCAAAGCTTTCTCCGCCAGTCAGCTTAAAGATCCCATACATCTGCTGGAAAAATCCGGTAATATAGGCTATCGTCATACCTATGGTTACGCCTATGCCGCCTACCAGAAGACCTTCTGTCATAAATATACGTCGGATAAGGCTGTCTTCCGCTCCCATAGATTTGAGAACCGATATGTCTCTGGTTTTCTCAAGAATGATCATAGACAGACTCCCCACTATGTTAATAGCAGAAATGGCTACCATGAGGATGATGATCAAAAAACTGATGTATTTTTCATTCTTCATCACCCGGTAGAGGGTTTTATGCTGCTCATACCAGGTCAGAACCTCCGTATCTTCAGGTAAGTAGGGGAGGAGAGCCTCTTTGACCTTCTCAGCATCATTCAGGTCATTTAGCTTGATCTCATAGGCTGATACTTCTCCTTCTCGCTCCAGAAAGGTCCTGGCAAAGTCGAAGTCAGCTAATATATACTTTTCATCATATTCTTTCTGTACCCCAAATATGCCCGTAGGAAATACGGGAACCGTCTGTACTGAGGCAGCCAGCTTGATGGGGTTGGTGGGGGCATTAGGAGGGATGTAAGAGAGCCAGATGGGCCGCTGTTCATCATCCCATTTCCCATGTAATCTCCGGAATACCATATCTCCTACTATGATTCCATCCCTTCCATACTCTGTCTTGAAGTTGAAGTCGCCAAAGTAAAGATAGTCGTCTATGGGATTAATTTCGGTGAAGCTGGGCTCCACGCCTTTGAGTAAGCCAAAGGTTCTGTTGCCCACATAGGAGAGTATGATTTGCCCTTCTATGGTACGGGTTACCGTAGCCACATCCGGGTGCTTTTCTATGGCTTCCCACAGCTTCTCATTTTCCTCAAAGGTTACCCCTCTGCTAGCCACTACTTTCAGATCAGGGTCAAAGGCAGCATATAGGTCCTCAATGAAACCTGCTAATCCATTAAAGACGGACATCACCAATACCAGGGCGGCCGTACCCACCGCTATGCCTGTGATGGCAATCCAGGTAATGATGTTGATGGCATTTCGGCTCTTTTTAGAGAGCAAATACCGTCTGGCTATGAAAAGGGAGAAATTCATACAGCTTGGTCCTCGTCTTCAGCTGGCGGGATATCTATGTCCTGAAAAATCTGGTCTATTTTCTCTGCTTCAGCAAAGGAGTCATCTATGAAGAAACGTAGCTCAGGCATTTTACGCATTTTATTCTTGATCCTGGCCGCCAACTGATAGCGAATGTCCCAGGCATTCTCATTCAGGCTATCAACCGTTTCCTGCAGTCGGCTATCTGGTAAGGTAGACAAATAGACCTTGGCTATGCTGAGGTCCTTGGTGACACGAACGACGGTAACGGTAATCAGTACCCCCGAGGCGGCTATATCCGTTTTCCTGAGAATATCTCCGATTTCCTGCTGAATCAGTTTGGCTACTTTTCGCTGAACGACACTTTCACTCATATAATGCTCTTCCTAAGGCTACAAATATAGGGAGAAATTGAATGGAAGAGGGTATACATGATGGGATGCTGAAAGCCTTTGATAAAGATCGTTAGCTCATATCCTGCTTTTAAATATTAGTATAAATTATAACAGTGTTATTTGGATGCCGTCTCTTCTTCTTCTTCATCCTTAAGTAGGTGATCAATAATAAACCAACTAACAAGCACACCTTAAGTATGACTCCCTATGGGGTCAATTCTATATTTTGATAGAGCTAATAATAGTGGAATCTCTTCGAGATTAATGTAAAAGAACCTTGAAGAGGTTCCATTATTTAGGTTTACGGATATTTAGAAGAATGATCCAGAAGGGATCACACTCATACATTACTGATCAAATTCAATCAATCTCAAAAAAACCGTCATCCTATTTTGTACCATCTGAGAAAGGCTTGGGATAATGCATGCATGGTCCTTACGGCTAAAGCAGCTTTTAGGCTCACTCAGATGATGGGACCAGTGAGCCCATGTAGGATGTAGGTTTAGGCCCGTAAAAAAGCCACCCAAAAGGCGGCTTTCATTATAACGGCTTGAACACTGTTGTTAGCTTTTGATCAGCTTACTGCTGTTGAGCAGCTTGCTGCTATCACTTCTGTTTCTGGCGATGAGTTGGAGGATATACATACCCGTTTCCAGATTAGAAAGATCTATTCTTACTTCCTGTTTGCCGGTGAAGAGATTAATCTTCAGGTCTCTTACTTTTCTTCCATTCATGTCCAGCAACCAGATTCTGGCAGGAATCAGTTTTTCTGATTCTATGCTGACCATCACATGGTCAGTAGCCGGATTAGGATAAGCAATAAGATCCAGGGCCGTCTTCATCTCATCCTCTACAGAAGTGGTTCCATCTGTAAAAGGCGGAAGATCAGGGGTATCATCACAGCTGGGATCTGCCACGAAGTTGACAATCTGTCCATCGGTCTCGACGAAGTTATCATTGATGAGGTCCAGTTTCTTGTTGGAGAACTCATAAAACTCTGTGGCATCCAGCGTACCGTTGTTGGCACCTAGCCAGTCCTGAAGGACAGTGGCAAACACCTGACGGTAGTCAAACTGGTGGCCTATGATGTTATTGTTTTTGATGTTGACGATGTCAGGGTTGGTTCCGGTAACCCCTCCTTTGATTCCTTTTCCGAAGAGGATCATAGGGGCAGCTCTACCGTGGTCAGTACCCCAGTCTCCATTCTCTTTTACCTGTCTACCAAATTCAGAGAAGGTAAGTCCCATCACTCTGTCAGCAAACCCTAGTTCCTTCAGGTCATCCATAAATGCCTTGATGGCAGATGACAAGTGGTAGAGTAGGGCACCATGACCTCCGTAAGAAGGCTTACCTGCTATGGCCTGATTGGCATGCGTATCAAAGCCGCCCATTCTGGCCAGGTAAACTTTGGTTTTACATCCCCCGCTGATCAGTCTAGCAATGGTTCTCAGCTGACCGGAAAGAGGGTTACCATATTTGTTGGTCGTCTGGGTATGGTAATTCTCTGGATATA
>JBCBKZ010000362.1:0-5820 GCA_038520955.1 Bacteroidota bacterium
ATTAATTCATCAAGTTTCTTGTTCAAATACCTATTTACTGCCAGGAAACTTCCAACAAATCCTAATAGCGCCCCAAATAAGATAATTCCACTTAATAATCCAATCAATTCACCCCCAATAGCAATACCTTCCATCAATCCTGTGGAAGATAAGCGGCTTTGGATAATCACAAAGGTAGCTGTCAACAGTATGGCCGCTAAAATACCTGAGAATCCGCCTTGTATGGATCCGTTAAGAAGAAATGGCTTGCGAATAAATGCTTGAGTAGCACCTATCAGCTGCATGGTTCTTATGTTAAGTCGCTTGGCAAAAATAGCCAGTCTAATGGTTCCGAATATGAGGTAGAAAGCTACTGCTAACAGGACCAGAGAAAGAAAGGTAATAATGACCGTAACCGTAGCGATATTATTCTTTACTACAGCTACCATTTCTCCAGGATATTCTACCTCTGCGACCACCAGGTGAGATTCTAAATCTTCCTTTATACTTCTCAGGCTATCTACCTGAATATATCCTTGCCTGAGAGAAACATTGATGGAATTCAATAAAGGGTTTACCCCATCCATGATTTCCATAAAATCTTCATTGGTTCTGCTAATAAGAATCTCTCCAGCCTCTTCTTTAGAAACAAACCTAAAATTGCTTACATAAGATTTTTGCTCCAGGACACTGATAAATTTATCCTTACCTCCATCAGATAAACCATCATGGAGAAATACTTTCATCACAATGGACTCCTGGGCGTAGTTAGCAAGCGCATTTCCGAAGATTACGATGGATGCAAAAATCCCAATAAAGAACAGCACGAATGAAATACTGATCATAGAAGTGATATAAGAACTCCTTGATCTTCTTTTGAAGTAATTGAAAGAATTATATATGTCATTCAGTTGTTTCATCCGGCGCAAATATACAATGGGTACTCACAAATAAATACTTCTTTTCATCAATGGACATCCTCTAAGCATGATCAATATAATTCACTATTCGAATGGATGTTACACCCAATTTCCCATGGCGTTCAAATAGTAGGAAAGATAATAACCCCTCAGAAGAAAAATACCTTAAAAACTCTACTTCATAACGTAAAAAGCCCTTCCAACATTTGGAAGGGCCCGTGAACAACTCATTATTTTTTAAAAATTGAATCTTTATTCGTGAACCACTTGCTGTGGGTAAGGAATTTCTATTCCAGCAGCGTCCAGGGCATTCTTCACATCTTCCGTTACGCCGAAATACACATCCCAGTAATCTGCTACTGTAGCATAAGGTCTTACAGCCAGATTCACTGAGCTGTCCGCCAACTCTGAAACGGAAACAGAAGGTGCTGGAGAGGAAAGAACCTTAGGGTGAGCCTCCATGGCCTTCATGATGACATCTCTCGCCTGCTGAATATTGGCATCATAGCTGACCCCAACCGTTAGATCTACTCTCAACTGATTATCTGTGCTATAGTTAACCATACTATCGCTGATCATAGCGCCATTAGGTACTATCACCAACTTATTGTCAGGGCTGGTTAATTCTGTTACAAAGACGCTGATACTCTTGACTACCCCAATTACCCCTTGGGCTTCTACTAAGTCGCCAATTTTGAAGGGCTTGAAGATGAGGATCATAACCCCTCCGGCAAAATTGGATAAACTTCCCTGTAGCGCCAGCCCCACTGCTAAGCCTGCTGCACCTAATAATGCCACAAAGGAAGTAGTCTGAACGCCGACCATAGAGGCCGCACTTATAAGCAGTAGCACTTTTAACACTACACCGATAAGATCTGAGAGAAACTTTCTCAGGGTAAGGTCCATATCTCTGGAAGCCAGTACCCTGTCAGTTAGACGTGTGATTCTGTTGATAATCCAGAAACCAATGATCAGGGTCAGAATCGCCATGATGAATTTTGGCGCATATTCTACCGCCATCTCGGCTCCCTGATTGACAATGTTATTGATATTTGTTGTATCCATAGGAAGATGAGATTAGAGGGATTTGTGATATTCTACTACTTGTGGGAAAGGTATTTCAATACTAGCTCCGTCCAGGGCTATTTTAGCTTTCTCTGTAATGCCAAAATACACATCCCAATAGTCTGTTGGTGTTGCGTAAGGCCTTACAGCCAGATTTACAGAACTATCTGCCAGTTCTAAAACAGATACGCTGGGAGCTGGGTTCTTAAGAACTTTCTCATCTGATTCCATCACTTTCATGATCACGTCTCTTGCCTGTTGGATATTCGCATCATAGCTGATTCCTATCACGAGATCTACCCTTAGTTGACCAAGCTTAGTGAAGTTAGTGATAATCCCATTTGATAGTGGCCCATTAGGAATAAGGATGGTTTTATTCTCAGGGCTGGATAAGGAGGTTACAAATAGGTTGATGGCCTTAACAGAGCCAAAGTGTCCCTGTGCTTCAATCAGGTCTCCGACCTTAAAGGGTCTGAACAATAGGATTAGCACACCTCCGGCAAAGTTCCCTAAGCTCCCCTGAAGAGCAAGGCCGATGGCTAAGCCAGCAGCACCTAGTAAGGCTACAAAGGAGGTGGTTTCTATGCCGAACATGGAGGCCACACTGATGAAAAGCATGACTTTCAGTACCATGTTGATTAGGCTGGAAACAAAAGTCTGTAAGGCAGGATCAGTATCTCTCATGGCCAATCCTTTCTTAACCAGATTAGTCACCCGCCCTATGATCCAAAGACCTATGATCAGGGTGAGAATAGCCAGTAGTAATTTGGGCGCAAATTCTACTGCCAGTGCTATGCCTTTATCCCAAAGCTCAGCAACGTTTAAGTTTTCCATAGTAAAATGTTATTCGGTATTAGAGGTTGAAAAAGTATGAAGTACGATAGTGTTAACATGGCTTTTGATGAACGTAACCCGACAAAGTCACGTATCTAACTGCATAAATAATGGGGAATCATCATAGTTCAAAATACTGCAGATTATGAAAAGGTCAATTGCGCTAATATGTTCTATTTCTTGTAGTATTTTCTACCTAAACTCCCTTCGTGCGCAAACAAGTCCCTACACATGGCTCCCAGGCTATTCTTCTACTACAGCCATTGATGCTGTGGTTTCTCCTCCACCCGGTTACTTTAGAACTACTTATCCGGAAAACAGCTTTGGGACATGGCTAAGAGGTCTACCCATAGATACGCTGGACACAGAAGTGACACTTTTTAACGGCACCCAAAAACTGAATCAATCAGCCCAGGCGTACATACTTGAAATACCTGTTGGAAAAAGGGACCTACAGCAGTGTGCAGATGCGGTCATGCGGCTCAAGGCGGAGTACCTTTTTCACCAGAAAAAGCTGGAAAGCATCCATTTCAACTTCACCAGTGGGGATAAAGCTTCATTTACCTCCTGGAGTCAGGGCTACAGGCCCTCATTCTCGGGTAATAAGATAAGCTGGAATAAGACCGCAAGCCCGGATGCTAGCTATCGCAACTTCCTAAAGTATATGAATATCGTATTCTCCTATGCGGGTACCTGGTCATTCGAAAAGGAGCTAGGTCCAATTTACATATCAGAAGCCAAAATTGGGGATGTGTTCATTCAGGGAGGCTTCCCAGGCCATGCCATAATCATCATAGATGAGGCCATTAACACCAAGGGAGAAAAAGTATTTCTATTCGCGCAGAGTTATATGCCTGCCCAGGAAATACACATTCTCAAAAACCCCAATGCCCCAGTCTTAAGTCCGTGGTATACGCTTAATGAAGCAACACTTCTTACCCCTGAGTGGTCTTTTCCCAGTGAAAGCATTAAAAGAATGCAGTGGTAGGCGTAAGAATATACAGTTGATATCGACTAACTCTTTGTTTTTCCCTGCAATCGCTTTTCAAAGAATAAGTGCTTTCGGGAACTTTGTAGCCGCCGTTTTCTGGAGAAACAGTAATCAACCAAACCGAACGAGAAGAACATGCTTACCCTAAAAAACATCAATAAGTCCTACTCTGTCGGAGCCAATAGTCTGCACGTACTAAAAGGCATAGACCTTCATATTGAAGAAGGGGAGTTGGTATCCATCATGGGGTCTTCCGGTTCAGGTAAGTCTACCCTCCTAAATATTCTGGGAATACTGGATAACTATGATGAAGGGGAATACCACCTGGATGGTAACTATATCAGGGACCTGAGTGAGGCTAAGGCGGCAGTTTACAGAAACAAACTTCTTGGATTTGTTTTCCAATCCTTCAACCTCATTTCATTCAAGAATGCCATGGAGAATGTAGCTCTTCCGCTCTATTATCAGAAAGTAAGCAGAAGGAAGAGAAACGAAATGGCGCTGGAATACCTGGATATGGTGGGATTAAGACCATGGGCTGATCACATGCCTAATGAGCTTTCCGGTGGTCAAAAGCAGCGTGTAGCCATTGCAAGAGCCCTGATCTCCAACCCCTCAGTCATCCTGGCAGATGAACCTACAGGTGCCCTGGATACACAAACCTCCTATGAGGTGATGGATGTGCTAAAAGAAATTAATAGTTCCGGAAAAACCGTCATCATCGTAACGCACGAACATGACATTTCCGCCATGACCAATAGAATCATCAGGCTGAAAGACGGACTCATAGAGAAAGAGGAACTGGTAACCACAGTCAGCTAATTCTCACATACTCATACCCTCCTAATACGCGCTATGTTTGACTTAGATAAGTGGCAGGAAATATTCAACTCCATTGCGAAGAACAAACTTCGAACCTTTCTCACGGGATTTAGTGTGGCATGGGGCATATTCATGCTCGTCATTCTCCTGGGGTCTGGTCAAGGATTACAGAATGGAGTTGTCCGGGAATTCAGAGATGATGCCATGAATAGCATATGGGTACGTCCCGGCCAAACCAGTTTAGGGTATAAAGGACTCCAACCTGGTAGAAGGATACAATTCACTAACCAAACCTATGATGATGTAGAGGAGAATCTCCCTGGAGTAGAGCACATTACTGCCAGATTCTATATCTCCGGGACAGTTACCCTTAACTACGGGAAGGAGAATGGATCTTTCCTCGTAAGGTGTGTACACCCAGATCACAAAATTCTGGAAAACACTGATATAGTAACTGGCAGATACATAAATGAAAAAGACCTAACAGACTTTCGAAAAGTGACGGTCATTGGGGTAAAAGTAAAAGAATCCTTCTTTGGAGATGAAGATCCGCTAGGGAAATACATAAAGGTAAACAACATCCCCTTTAAAGTAGTGGGAGTATTTAAGGATGAAGGATCAGAGGGTGAGGCAGAAGTGGTCTACCTCCCTATCTACACAGCTCAAAAGACCTTCAATGGCCAGAATAAAATCAGCCACTTCATGTTCACGGTGGGAGATGCTACTGTGGAAGAAAGTAAGTCCATCGCTTCCCAACTAAGAACACGCTTGTCTAAGAACCTGAAGTTTGATGAAACGGATAGGAAGGCCGTTCGCATTTTCAATGCTGTAGATGAGTTTCAGCGGTTTATGAGCTTGTTAGTAGGGATTAAGGTGTTCGTTTGGATTATTGGAATAGGAACTATTCTCGCAGGTGTGGTAGGGGTGAGTAACATCATGCTTATTCTGGTGAAAGAAAGGACAAAAGAAATCGGAATTCGAAAAGCATTAGGAGCTACTCCTGGATCTATTATAGGTCTGATATTACAAGAATCCATTTTCATTACCTCTGTAGCAGGATATTCTGGCCTCATTGCTGGACTTGGATTGTTAGAGCTTGCGGCCAGTTCCATGCCAGATAATATGCCCTACTTCACTAATCCAGAAATTGACTTGAGAGTCGCACTTGGTGCCACAGCAGTTCTCATCGTTTCAGGGGCAATAGCAGGC
>JBCBKZ010000363.1:0-5815 GCA_038520955.1 Bacteroidota bacterium
ATTTGCAAACAGGAAAGGTGGTATTGTCATCTTTAAAGTTGAAAGTAAATGGTGGGGTAGACTACCTAAGTTCAAACACCCTGGTTTACTTCCCTGAAATTCTTCAGCACCAGCAGGCATCTGCTAACCCTGGTGATGTGATGTGGGGTAGACAAGACAACCTGAATACCAATATTCAAGGTTTCTTAAACTACAACGCCAACTTCTCTAAGTTTACTTCTAACACAACTGTAGGAGCAGTGAGACTGGATCAGTCTTCTGAATTCTTACTAACAAGAGGACGTGGACTTTCAGGTGGTCAGACTAACTTACGTTGGGCGACTGTACAGTCAGTACAAGGTCAAACCAATACGGATGTAACTGATGTGGGTATTGTAGTACAAGAAGATCTGAACTTCAATGATCAGCTTATCGCTTCTGTAGGGGTACGTTTTGACCGTTCTACGCTAAACGGAGACCAGGACAAGTTCTATGCTTTCCCTAAGGCTTCTTTAGCTGCAAACCTTCACAACTTTGGTAACTGGAATAAGGAAGTAGTTAACCAGTTAAAAGTTCGTGCTGCCTATGGTGAAACAGGTGGTCTTCCTAACTTTGGGGTAACCTTTGAAGCCTTGACGCCACAGTTGGTAGGAGGTAGATCTGGTGCACAGGTAAGTTCAAGAGGGGTGGATCCAAACCTGGAGCCTGAAACTGCTCAGGAGATAGAGGTAGGATTTGATGCTGCCTTCCTGGATAACAGAATTACCCTGGAAGCTACTTACTATAACAAGCAGGTAAAAGACCTCATCCTGGATAGACAAACGCCAGAGTCTACAGGTATTACTGCTATTGCTACAAATGCTGGAGACCTGACAAATGAAGGATTTGAATTAGGATTAGGAATTAACTCAGTAAGATCTGAGAACTTTAACCTCTTCACTAAAATCCTTTACTGGCAGAACAGATCAGAAATCACCCGCTTAGATATCCCTGCACAAACTGTAGGAGGATTTGGTCCTTCTTTGGGAACATACATTTTTGCTGAGGGACTTTCTCCTACGCTGATTGTAGGAACGCCTTCTGGAACAGATGATCCACTAGGATTTACTCAGTATGGTGATCGTCAGCCAGACTTTACGATGTCTCTCTATAACGAGATCAACCTTTACAAGAATCTAGACATTACCTTCTTACTCCACTGGCAGAACGGTGGAAGTGCTATCAACCTTTCAGCTCTTCTTTGGGATATTGGTGGAACCACTCCTAACTGGAATGGAGATGATGATGGAGACGGAGTATTCAATGGTTCTGACAGACTTGGAGATTGGGGTGGTGGAAACACTGGCGCTTATATTGAAGAAACTTCTTACCTAAAACTGAGAGAGTTAGGAATCTATTATTCTTTCACAGAGGTTGGGGATGTATTTGATAGAATCAGAGTTGGATTTTCAGCCAACAATATTCTTCTATGGACTACTTATGGTTCTTATGATCCCGAGGTATCAAACTTCGGTACTCAGCCAATCTCAGGAAACATAGAAGTAACGCCTTATCCTTCTTCCAGAAGACTATTTTTCCACCTAAAGTTTGACTTATAATCCTCTGAGAAGTTTTGAGGAATAATTTCATATAACATGAAAAAGATATTAATCAACTCATATTTACTTACACTGGTTCTCAGTGTACTGACCTTTACCGCCTGTGAGGTGGATGAGGTAGTAGATCCTAACAACCCTTCTTTAGGGAGTGTTACTTCTGATGCTTCTATAGCAGAAGTTCAGATTCTGGTAACAGGACTGGAAGCCAGACATAGAGTCTATTTTGACAATGCGACAGAAATGTTCGGAAGCTTTGGTCGTGAAGTATGGGCGTATTTTGGTTCTGACCCACGTTTCATCGGAGACTGGCTGGGGATTGGAATTACAGAAACTTATCCAGATTTCTTTGCCTCTGCAGGTTCCTTTACGAGTCCTTACCTAGCCGTTAAACAGGCCAATGTGTTAATCGATGCTGCTGATGCCAGCTCTTCTCTTTCTACTGCTGAAGCTGCTGCTGTCCGTGGTTTTGCCAACACGGTCAAAGGTCATCAGTTATTATATCCACTTCTTCAACAGTTCCAGAATGGAATTAGGATAGAAGTAAGTGATCCCTTGAATCCGGGTCCTATTTTGGGTTATGATGAAGCTCTAACAGCTATTAGAGGTATACTAGATGATGGGTTTAGAGATCTACAAGCTGGGGGAAGCGAATTTCCTGTGGCCCTTACCAGCGGATACGCTAACTATAATACGCCTGCTGCACTGGCACAGGTGAATAGAGCCATTGCTGCCAGAGCTGCTTTATATGCGGGAGATTCTCCTGGCGCATTAACAGCATTACAGAACTCCTTTTTTGATCTTAATGGAGATCTTTCTGCTGGGCCTGCTCACGTGTATGGAAATGCACCTGATATCAGCAATCCACTCTTTTATCCATTAGATGCTGCCACTAGTACTATTCTAATAGTACATCCTGCTTTGATTGAGGATGCCCTTCCTGGTGACACTCGTTTAAATAAATTCGCTCAAAGAGTGAATAATCCCGCTACAAATTCTGATTTGAGAGATGCTGGAGGCCAAACTATTCCAGGAGAATATCAAGATGCAAGATGGACTTCTAACACCTCTTCTATTCCTTATATCAGAAATGAAGAGTTAGTCCTGATTTATGCAGAAGCAAATGCAAGGAATGGGAGTACAGCTGAAGCTATCTCAGCAATTAATGTTGTAAGAAATGCAGCTGGAGTGGGAGATTACACTGGAGGGAGTTCGCCCGACGAGCTGATTGATGAAATTCTGTTTCAAAGGAGATACTCCCTTTGGGCTGAAGCGGGTCATAGATGGGTTGACTTGAGAAGAACCGGAAGATTAAATTCTACTTACGTAGATTTAAGAGATCAAGGTAGCTTGTTTACTCAGGTTGCTAGAAGAGTAAATGAAAGTAACTAATAAGCTCAGAAATTAAGTAATTAAAACAGGCTACCTTATTTAAAAGGTGGCCTGTTTTATTGTATGTGAAATACTTAAATAGTTATTTCTCTGATACAAAAATCTGTATTCCCAAAACCATCACGAATAGTTAGAGTAATCAAATATGTACCAGGATTATCATACCTATGAGCCCCTGATATTTCAGTACTCGTATTTCCATCCCCAAAATCCCATAAATATCCAAAAATTGAACCAGTAGATAGACTCGCATCAAATTCTATAATGTTTCCTAGTCCTGGCTTTTCAATATCAGAACAATCTGGGTTTAGAGTACTGATAACAACTATTCGTTGCGTACAAACTGAGTCTGCACCGTCGTTATCAGTCACAGTTAATGTTGCGTTATATATGCCAGCGATATTATAGGTTTGATTAGAATTTGGAAGTGAACTTGAGCTTCCATTTCCAAAAACCCACTCAGAAGTTTCCACCGTTCCATCGGGATCACTCCAGCTGCCACTAAAAGAGACATCTAACGGTAAGTTCCCAGAAGTAGGGGTAGCACTACAACTTACATTAGGGGGAAGATTACCCCCAACCTCCACGGTAACAGTACATGAATCCACAGCTCCATTATCATCCGTTACGATTAAGGTGGCATCATAGCTGCCCGGAGTGGTGTATACATGGGTAGTATTCTGCGCGGATATTACTGTCCCATCTCCTAATTTCCACTCATAGGTCGTAATGGAACCGTCAGAGTCTGTGGAGCCGGAACCATCAAAGGTTACGCTAAGGGGAGCTTCTCCTGAAGTGGGGTTCACATTACAGTTAGCCACAGGAGGTGCATTTACTTCTATGGTTTGAGAACAGCTATCTTTTGCTCCGTCATTATCTGTTACTACCAGTTCCACTTCATAGGTACCTGGAGTGGTAAATTCATAGGTGGTAGCTGCTCCACTGAAGGTGGCCTCCTCTCCAAATTTCCATAGGTAGGTACTTATGGTACCATCGGTATCCGAGGAAGTAGATCCATCCACCGAAATGCTAATAGGAGCATTCCCGGAAGTGGGCGATATATCGCAGCCTGCTACAGGAGGAAGATTCTCTATGACAGTTACTTCTTGCTCACAACTGTCTTTCCCGCCTAAATTATCAATTACTACCAACTTCACCTGATAGGTGCCAGCAGTAGTGAATATATAGCTTCCTGAAGCAGTACTGGCAGTACCACTATCCCCAAAGCTCCATGCATATGTAGTTATGGTTCCATCAGTATCGGTGGATCCAGATCCATCAAAATCTACGGTAAGTGGATTCTTCCCACTAATGGGACTCAGTACACAGTTAGCTGTAGGGAGCTGGTTGATACCGCTGACGGTAACCACTTGTGTACATTCTCCCGAAGCTCCATCATCATCCAGTACAGTTAAACTGACGGTATAAGATCCTTCAGAGGTATATTCATGGGTGAGGCTCACACCTGTACGTGCAGGTGAACCATCTCCAAAGTCCCAGGTGTATTCAGAAATAGCTCCATCAATATCGGTGGAGCTTCCTCCATTTACGGTGATGGTTAAGGGAGCATTGCCTTCAGTAGGCGTTACCTGACAAACTGCTTCAGGGGCATTGTTAACAGAAACCAGGGTGGAACAGCTATCTTTTGCACCCTCATTATCAGTAATGACCAGTCTCACCAGATAATCTCCACCGCTAGCAAAGGTGTGTGTAGTACTGGCTTCAGTAGAAGTAGCCCCATCTCCAAAGGTCCAGAGATATTCAGCCACAGTTCCATCAGGGTCGGATGAGTTAGTTCCATCTACACTGATGAGAAGAGGTGGATTGCCGGATGTGGGTGATACCTCACAGGAAGCTATCGGATTAGTATTCTCCGTAACGGTGATTTCCAGGTTACATTGAGCTGATGCACCATCATCATCCAGAACCGTTAAGGTAGCTGAGTAAGTACCTGGAGTAGTATAGGTATGCTCCTGTGTTACGCCTGAACTAATAGGCGACCCATCCCCAAAGTCCCAGGTATATTCTGCTATGGCGCCATCTGCATCAGCGGAAGCTGCTCCACTGAAGTTAACGGTGAAAGGAGCCTTTCCAGAAGTCTCGTCAGCCTGACAGCTAGCTACCGGAGGGGTGTTGTCCGGAGAGGAAACTGTGATGGAAATATTGGCTGTCTCACTGCAATTATCATTATCAGTTACCGTAAGGGTAGCCAGATAGTTTCCTGCTTCTGTATAGGTATGAGAAGTTGTTTCTCCCATACCAGTATCTCCATCCCCAAAGTTCCAGGTATATGACACTATGGCCCCATCCGGATCAGTGGAATTACTGGCGTCAAAGCTAACCTCCAACGGAATCACACCTGAGGTAGGATTGGCCTGAATTGAAGGTGAAGGACATTGATTAGCGGTAACTGTTATGGTATTGGTGCAAACAGCTGAGTCGCCCACATTATCCTTTACCACTAACCTCACATTATAAGTTCCTGCATCAGAGAAGGTGTATGAAGGATCTTCTTGCGTGCTGCTACCTCCATCCCCAAACTCCCAACGGTAGCTGGCAATGGTTCCGTCAGAATCTGAAGCATCCGCAGAGAAGTTGACTGTGAGTGGGGCTTTTCCGGAAGTTTTATCTGGAAGACAACTTAGGGTAGGTGGAGAGTTTACACCTGTCTGAACACTGATGCTTAGCTCACAGGTATCCCTCGCTCCATCATCATCTGTAGCCACTACTTGGGCCATGTAATTCCCTTCTGTTTGATAAATGTGCGTAGGATTTTGAGCGATGGAAGTATTTCCGTCTCCAAAGGTCCACTCATAACTGGCAATAGTTCCATCTGTATCCGTAGCAAG